>DASVTJ010000741.1:0-9463 GCA_036387635.1 Duganella sp. | reverse complement strand
ACGGCATGGCGGGCGATCTTCGAACATTTTGTTTTCAACGCCGACCCGCAGCGGTTGGACCATATACCCGAACAGCGGCGCGGCGCGCTGGGCGCGATGTCGCCCGAAGAGGTGCGCCGTTTGAAGGACGTGCTGATCGCGCAGCTGCAAAAATAAAACCAACTGGAGACACCATGAAATCACATACCGTCGCAGCGCTTGCGACAGCGACCATCGCCACCTTGTCTTCCGCGTACGCCATGGCGGACGAAGTGGTCGGCTACTACCCCGGCTGGAAATCGGCTGACTACCCGGTCACGGCCGCCAACGTCGACGCCAGTAAGCTGACGATGGCGCTGTACGCGTTCATCGACGTGTGCTGGGACGGCAAACATGGCAATCCCGAGCCATCCGTCAACGACGAGGCGCCATGCCAGGACGCGGCCGGCGAGCCGGTGTCGCCCAACGGCGCGCTGGTGTTCCGCGATGCCGTCGCGGACGGCGCCAACCTACGCGCGCTGGTGGCGCTGAAAAAGCGGCATCCCGATTTCAAGGTGGTGGTGTCGGTCGGCGGGTGGAACTGGTCGAACCAATTTTCCAACGTGGCCGATTCGCCGGCGGCGCGCGCCAATTTCGTCGCCTCGTCGGTGAAGCTGGTGCGCCGCTTTGGCCTCGATGGCGTCGACATCGACTGGGAATATCCGACCGAGATCGGCATCCCCTGCGTGGCGGGGCGCGTGTGCGTGCGGCCGCAGGACAAGCCGAACTACATCAAGCTGGTGCGCGAGCTGCGCACCGCCTTCGACGCCGCCGGCAAGAAGGACGGCAAGCATTACATCGCGACCATCGCCGCTGGCGGCGGCGCAAGCTTTATCAGCGACGGCGCGGCCGGCACCGCGTGGATCAAGGAGCTGTCGCAAAGCCTGGACTGGATCAACATCATGTCCTACGACTACCACACGCCATCGGCCAAGAACAATGGTCACCTGGCGGCGCTGCGTGCCGATCCCGAGGATGCGCGTTCCGCGAAGGGCGCCCATGCCGAGGATTCGGTGCGGCGCTATCTCGCCGCCGGCATCGCGCCGGACAAGCTGGTGATGGGCGTGCCGTTTTATGGCTACGGCTGGAAGGGCTGCGCGCCGGGGCCGAAAGGCGACGGCCAGTATCAGCCATGCGAGGGCGGCGCGACCGGCGGCGTTGGCGGGAGCAATGCGTATGGCTTCAGTTATTTGCAGGAGCAGGGCATATTGACGGCGTCGTTCGACGGCGGCAAAGGCTACCGGCGCTATTGGAACGCGTCGGCCAAGGTGCCGTATCTGTACAACGCCAAGGAGCGGCTGTGGATCTCGTACGAGGATCAGCAATCGCTGAAGGAAAAGGCGCGCTACATCAAGGCGCAGAAGCTGCGCGGCGCGATGTTCTGGGAACTGAGTAACGATGGCAAACATCAGCTGCTGCAAACGCTGTCGTCGGAGATGGCGAAATAATTTTGGAACGTGACCATGTAAATCGCGCGGCGATGTGGCCATAAAAAAATGCCGGCTTCAAGCCGGCATTTTTACGTTACGACGCGATTACTTCGCTGCGGCGGCCGGTGCGGCTGCTGCAGGTTTGTTCTGATACATGATCCAGTAGCGGGCCAGGTCGCCACGGCCGTCGTTGCCGGTGATGGTTTCCAGCAGCTTGACCGATTCGTCCTTCTTGCCGGCCATCGCCAGCGCGTAGCCCAGACGCAGCTTGGCATCCTCAGGATTCTTCGATACGCCTTTGGCGATACCTTGCTTCATCAAGTCGATACCCTTGTCCATCTGGCCCAGGGTGATGTAGTTGTAGCCCAGGTTGACCAAGCCGACGCCGTCTTTCGACTTTTGCGCGGAGGCGACGCCCGAATCGATGTTTTTCGCATCGTCGGCGGCGCCCTTGTTGGCGCTGTCGCGGATCTTCTGGATCGCGGCCTTGTCTTTACCGGCCGGGATATTACCGCCCGGGTAGGCCTTGTCCATCGCGATTTTACCTTCGGTGAAGAAGCCGCCCAGCACCGCCAATTCGGCCTGCTCGACGTAATCCTCAGGCTCCATCTTCGACGGCGCGGCGACGCCTTTCAGGCGTGCCATGTCCAGGTCCAGACGCGGCGCGTAGGTCTTCTTGCCGCGCGTGCGGCTCAGCAGGTCGAACCAGTAATCTTCCGAAGGGTAGTAGCGCACCAGCTCTTCGATCGCCGTCAGATACAGCTCGGTGTCCTTGGTCTTGATGCCGACGTTGCCCAGCAAATTGAGTTCATCCTTGGTCGGCGCCTTGCCGGCTTTTTTGGCCGCTTCGATATCCTTCAGCACTTCGGTTTTCGCGGTGGCGAAGTCGTTCTTCAGGAAGTACGAACGCGTGATGTACTGGCGCTGCTTGGTGGTGTCGCCCGACTCGGTGCCGTAGCGGTTGAACCAGGTAATGGCCTTGTCGTAGTCCTTGATGGAGCTGTAGTAGATGCCGGCGACGGCGTCGATGAAGCGCAGTTTATCTTCCGGCTTCAGACGGCCCGAATCGATCATCGATTCCAGCGCCTTCAGCGACATCTCGTTGTTGTTGGTGGCTTGGCCCAGTTGAACGCGCATCTGGTTAAGCACGAACGTCTCGTAAGGCGTCAGGTTCGGCATCGCGGCGGCGGCGTCGATGCGGCTCTGGAATTCCGTGTAGTTCTTGGCGTCCATCATGGCCTTGGTCTGGGCCGGGTCGATCAGTTTGTAGATCTCCGGGCGAACCGTATCCTTCGGCGCTTCGGCGGCGGCTTTTTCCTTGTCCTGCGCTTGGGCGGCGGTAACGCCCAGCATGGCCGGTACAGCGTTCAGGCCAATGGCGGCCAGGAGCAAACTAATACGAGCGAGACGAATGTGGGACATGTTTTATCCTTCAATCAAAGACATGGGACAGCCGGCGCTGAAGCGCCATGCCGTCGCTGTTGGAGTTACTGTTATGGGCAGCGCTACGCGCATTCCGGCAAACCTCGCCGATTAAACCCGCGTATTGTTACATAAATCATGCTCGATGCGCTTAATTCAAGTGTGTGCCGCCGCCAACTCCGGCTTGGGCTCGGGATGGGCACGGGCGGTCATCGGAATCAATTGCGACAGCACGGCCACCGGGATCGCGCACAGCATCACCCAGATGAAGAAGTGCTGGTAGCCCAGCGCGATCTGGATGTCGCCGCTGAATAGCTTGAACAGCACGAAGCCGAGCTGCATCACGCCGGTGGCGAAGGCGTAGTGCGCGGTCTGGTATTTACCCGGCGCGACCACCTGCATCATGTACAGGATCAGGCCGACGAAGCCGAAGCCGTAACCGAACATCTCGACGCTGAGCGCCGCGCCGATCACCGCCAAATCGGTCGGCTGGAAGTAGGACAGCAGATAGAAGGCGACGTTGGGCAGATTGACCGCCAGGATCAGCCACAACATGGCGCGTTTGAGGCTGAGCCAGGAGGTGAAGTAGCCGCCGGCGATGCTGCCGACCAGGAACGCCACCGTGCCGACGGTGCCGTAGACGGCGCCCACTTCGGCGGTGCTCAATCCCAGCCCGCCAAGGTTGCGCGCTTCGCGCAGGAACAGGGGACCGATCGACTGCACCTGCGCCTCGCCGGCGCGGAACAGGATGATGAACAGGATCGACACCCAGATGCCGGGCTTCCTGAAGAATTCGACGATCACCTGCCACAGCGTGCGGGCGATGGCGGCGGCGTCGGTGTCGGCGCCGACGTCGTTCTTCGCCGGCGGCAGCGCCCAGCTATTGTAAAGTCCAAGGCCGACCATCATCGCGGCCAGGATGCAGAAGCAGATGGTCCACGCGGGCACCACGCCGATGGTTTGCTCGAAGTGCCCGGCCAGCACCAGCAGCCCGCCGGTGGTGAGGAATTTGCCGGCGTTGAAGAAGGTGCCGGTCCAGCCGGCGTATTGCGCCTGGCCTTTTTCATCGAGGCTGGTGATGTACAAGCCGTCGCAGGCGATATCGTGGGTAGCCGCCGAAATAGCCACCAGCGCCAGCATCGCCATGCAGGCGGCGAACCAGAACGGCGCGTGCAGCGCCAGCGCCACGCCGCCAAGA
Source organism: Duganella sp. (assembly GCA_036387635.1). Classification (GTDB taxonomy): domain Bacteria; phylum Pseudomonadota; class Gammaproteobacteria; order Burkholderiales; family Burkholderiaceae_D; genus Rugamonas. Next base: position 5,395 of record DASVTJ010000741.1, on the reverse strand, counting down.
CACACGCCGCCGAAGATCTGGAACGTGACGACGATGAGTTTTTTGCTGCTGGCCAGTTCCAGAAAGGGACTCCACAACGGCTTGAATACCCACGCGAAGCCGATCAAGGCGGTCCAGCGATTGATTTCGCCGTTGGGCATGCCCAGGCTTTTCAACATCTGGTTGGCGACAATGGCCACGGCGAAAAATGGCAGGCCTTGCGCCAGATACAGGCTGGGTACCCAGAACTTAGGATTGCGGATGGCTTGCCTGGTGTGGTCCACTGCGTCGTCCCTTGGTGATTTTTATTCGAAGCCCGGCACCGGCGCGCGGCCGGTCGCGTCAAGTTCGCCGGCGAGCCAGCCGTTGACCGCGTCCAGCGCCGGCCTGGCGAAACCGTAGGTCAGCAGCGCGGGCGCCTGGATGTCGAGCGCCTGATACGGGTTCCACAACGCCAGATGCAGGTCGGGCCGCCACGTGGCGCGCGCGTGCTCGCCGTAGCGCAGGCGCGAGGTCGAGGCCAGCATCGTGAAGCGGCCGTCATCCGGCAGGGCGCTCCAGTCGAAGCTGTCGGCGTCGGCGAATGTCACCAAGTCGACGTCGTACAGGCGGCGCAGCGACGCGGCCACCGCTTCGGCCGGCACGCCGGCTTCGGAGACGCCGTCGCTGACGACGTCCTGGCGCACCACCAGGCGAACCCGCGCGCCTTTGGCCGGGCGGCTCGGCGCGCCGTGGGCGGTGAGGGCGCGGCGCCAGCCTTCGGCCATCAGTTCACGGTCGGCGGCGTCTTCCAGATATGGGCGTGGCTGGCACGGGTAGGCCAGCGCCAGCGCCGACAAACGTTGCAGGCGCTGCTGGACTTCGTCCATCGTCAGTTCGCCGGAGATCAGCGCGTTGGCGATGGCGTCCAGCGTCTCTTCCTGCGTCTCGGGCGTGCCGAGCGCCATCACCATGTCGGCGCCGGCGGTCAGCGCACGCACGGCCGCGTTGCCCACGCCATAGCGCCCGGCGATGGCGTGCATGTCCATGCCGTCGGTGATGATCACGCCCTGGTAATTCCACTCTTCGCGCAGCAGGCCGGTGAGGATGCGGCGGGACATCGTGGCCGGATAGTCCGGGTCCAGGGTCGGGTAGACGATGTGCGCGGTCATGATCGCCGGCGCGGCGTCAGGGCCGGCGCAGGCCGTGCGGAACGGCGCCAGTTCAAGTTGGTCCAGTTCTTCCAGCGGCTTGTCCACGGTCGGCAGGTCGCGGTGCGAATCGACGTTGGTGTCGCCGTGGCCGGGGAAGTGCTTGACGCAGCAGGCCACGCCTTCGGCCAGGCTGCCAGCCATCCACGACATCGCCAGTTCGGCGGCGCGTTTCGGCTCGGCGCCGAAGGAGCGCTCGGCGATGACGGGATTGTGCGGGTTGTTGTTCAGGTCCAGCACCGGCGCGAAGTTCCAGTTGAATCCCAGCGCCTTGACGGCGCGCGCGACGGCCGCGCCGGTGCGGTGCGCCAGACCGGTGTCGTCGGCCGCGCCCAGGCCCATCGCGGCCGGCGGCGCCGGCACCCATGTCGAACGGACCACGGCGCCGCCTTCCTGGTCGATGCCGATCAGCGCTTCCGGTCCCATCACCGCGCGCAGGTCGGCGGTCAGCTTGGTCAGTTGTTCGGCGTCGGTCATGTTGCCGCGGAAGAGGCAGACCGCGCGGATGCTGTTCGCTTTCAGGAAGTCGGCGGTGGCCGCATCGAGCACGGTGCCGGGAAAGCGGATCATGATCAGCTGGCCGGCGATTTTGCGCAGCTCGGCGTGTGGCAGGGTGGTTTGCATAGCGGTGGTCCGGTGGGTCAATTGTGGATCAATTGGTTTTGGTGACTTTGCTCAGGTGGCGCGGCGCGTCGGGGTCCATGCCGCGCGCGGCCGACAGCTTGGCCGCCATCACGTAGAAGGTCTGGATCGCCACGATCGGATCGAGATCCGGCGTCGCCGCCACCGGCAACGTCAGGTCGCGCTGCGCCACGTCGGCCGGCGCCGCCAGCAGCACTCGGGCGCCACGGCCGCGCATTTCGTCCGCCAGTTGCAGCAGGCCGGCTTGCGTGGGGCCGCGCGTGGCGAAGATCACCAGCGGATAGCCTTCTTCGATCAGCGCCATCGGACCGTGCTTGATTTCGGCGCCGCTGAACGCTTCCGCTTGCAGCGCCGAGGTTTCCTTGAACTTCAGCGACGCTTCGAGCGCGATCGGGAAGCTGATGCCACGGCCGACCACCATGATGTTGCGGGCGGGGGCCAGTACTTCCAATGCGGACGACCAGTCTTCGGTGGCGGCCGCGCGCAGCGATTCGGGAAGCGCCTCCAGCCCGGCCTTCAACTCCGGATCGTTCTGCCAGGCGGCCACCAGGCGGGCGCCGGCCACCAGGCTGGCGATGAAGCTCTTGGTGGCGGCCACGCTTTGCTCTTTGCCGGCGCGCAGCGGCATCGCCCACTCGGCGGCGTGCGCCAGCGGCGAATCGATATCGTTGACCAGCGCGATGGTGGTGGCGCCGCCGTCGCGGAAGTATTTGATCGGCTCGACCACGTCCGGGCTCTGGCCCGATTGCGAGATCGAGATCGCCAGCGTGTCGCGCGTGATCAGCGGCGATTTGTTCAACGTCACCAGCGACATCGGCAGCGACGCCACCACCCGGCCCAGGCGGGCCATGATCAGGTACGCCGCGTAGGCGCAGGCGTGGTCCGACGAGCCGCGCGCGATCGTCAGCGCGGTCGAGAAGGAGGTGCTCCTCAAGGTGCGGCCCAGCTCCGCGTAACGGTCGCCGTCCTCGGCCAGTTGTTGGGCGACGCAATCGGCGGCGGACAGGGCTTCTTTCAGCATCATTGAGGTCACAACAGTTCTCCTTCGATATAGACGGCTTTGACATTGAGGTCGCGGTCGAGGACCACGAAATCGGCGTAGGCGCCGGGCGCCACGCGGCCGCGCTCCTGCAGGCCGAGATAATCGGCCGCGTAGGTGGAGACGCGCGCCGAGGCGTCGGCCAGATCGAGGCCGAGGCCGACCAGGTTGCGCAGCGCCTGGTCCATCGTCAGCGTGCTGCCCGCGAGGGTGCCGTCGGGCAGGCGCACGCCGCCCATGCATTTCAGGACGACCTGGCGGCCCAGCATATATTCGCCGTCCGGCATGCCGGTGGCCGAGGTGGAATCGGTGACGCAGTACAGGCGCGGAATGCAGCGCAGCGCGGTCTTGATGGCGCCCGGATGCACGTGCAGCAGGTCGGGTATCAGTTCGGCGTACTGCGCGTGCGCCAGCGCGGCGCCGACCATGCCGGGGTCGCGGTGGTGCAGGCCGGTCATGGCGTTGAACAGGTGCGTGAAGCCGTGCGCGCCGTTTTCCAGCGCCGCCTTGCCGTCCTCGTAGCTGCCCATCGTGTGGCCGATCTGCACGCGGATGCCGGCGTCCGACAGTTCCTTGACCAGCGCCAGGTGGCCTTCGATTTCCGGCGCCACGGTGATCAGCTTCAAAGGCGCCAGCTTCTCCAGCCGCTCGACGTCGGCCAGCTTGGCCGAGCGCGCGAAGTTGGGCTGCGCACCGAGCTTGCCGGAGTTGATGTACGGGCCTTCGAGATGGACGCCGAGCACGCGCGCCTCGCCTTTGCCGCGATTGGCGGCGGCCTTGCCGATGCCCTTGAGCGCGATGTCGATATCTTCCGGCGGCGCGGTCATGGTGGTCGCCAGCATGCTGGTGGTGCCGTGCCGCGCGTGAATGGCGGCGATGGTGTGGACTGCGTCGCCGCCTTCCATCACGTCCCTGCCGCCGCCGCCGTGCACGTGCAGGTCGATAAAACCGGGCACGATATAGTCGTCGGCGTTGAGCGCCGGGTCGATGCTGCCGCCAGTGAGGGCGAGCACGCGCTCGTCGAATGTGACCTCGCCACGGATCCAGCCCGCCGACGTCAGGATATTGCCTTTGATTGCACTGCTCATTTGCGCGACTCCGCTACGAATTCATTGTCATTAGTTGGCTGATCGTTCGGCTGATCGTTCGGCTGCTCGTTCGGCTGAACACGCAGTCGTTGCCGGATCAGACGCAGCGCGCCGGCCGCCGAATCGCCTTGCGGCGCCACGCTGCGTTGCAGGATCGCCGGCGGCAGGTAGGGGCGCAACGGCGCACCCAGGCCGCCGCACAGCGCGATCGGCAGCGCGCCGCTGGCGTCGAGCGCGTTGGCCAGCACTTCCACCTCGCGTCCCGCCTCCAGCAGGATGGCGTGCGCGGTCGGATTCGATTCGCCATGTTGCAGCACCGCCCGCGCCAGTTGCGCATAGGTGGTTTGCGTGGCTTTTGCCAGCCAGTTCTGTAATGCGTCGCGCCGCTGCTCGGGCGCGCCGCCGCCGGCGCCGCAGGTTTGCGCCACGGCGTTGGCGAAGGCGTTGGCCGGCATGCGGCCGTCGAGTACTTGCTGCAAGTGGTTGGCGGCGCGCAAACCCATCCAGGCGCCGCTGGCCTCGTCGCCCGACGGGAAGCCCCAGCCGCCCATCTCGATATGGCGGCCGTCGGCCAGTTTGACCTCGCCGACGCTGCCGGTGCCAAGCGCGATGATCGCGCCGGGCTGGCCGGCGTGCGCGCCGAGCACGGTGGTGTGGCCGTCCGATTCCAGCGCTAGCTGCGCATAGCCGGGATTTGCGGCGATAAACGCGGCGGCCCACTGGCGGTTGTGCACGCCGGCCATGCCAAGACCGATGGCGATGGCCGATTTATCGGGGAAGTCGAGGCCGGCGGCGCCGAACGCCTGGGCCGCCGCGTCGTCGATGGCGGCCCAGGCGCCGGCGATGCCGAGCGACAGCGCCGAAGGGCCGCCAGTGCCGGTCGCTAGGTCGATGCCGTCGGCGCGCGCCAGCCGAACCCTGGTGCCGCTGCCGCCACCGTCTACGCCGAGAAGAAATTCGATCATGTGTATCCGAAAACGATGTCGCTGGAATCCCGGCCGGGCCGGGTGGTTGAGGGCACTATATGTTTGGCACTCCAGCTTGTCAACAGGTATTTAACTGGTATTAAATTATTTTGAAGTGGACTGACGTGGCCCGCTCGCGGGGTTTTTGTAACTAACTGTTTTTAATGGGTTTTAATGAATTGGTTGGCTTGACTGGCCCCATGGGGCATGCAGGCCACTTTGGTCTGGTTTTGGTAGGGAGCGGCGTGGAAGAGGTATACTAGCGCTTTGGTAGACATTTAAAGGTAAGACAATGACTGAGTATTGGGACGACTGGCAGCGCGAAGCGTTGGCCGCTGGCGTGAAGGCGCCGCTGGCCAAGCTGGGCATGGAAGTGCTGAAGACGCACCGCAAGAACCGCTGGCCGGCGCATTTCATCGGCCGCATGGAAGACGGGCCGATGATGATCGAGATGTGCCTGGAAGAGCCGGACGAGACGGAGTTGCTGTTCAT
>DASVTJ010000740.1:0-5621 GCA_036387635.1 Duganella sp. | reverse complement strand
GACGACGCGCTGCGCCAGCGTTTGGTCGCCGCGGGCCGGCGCCGCGCGCTGGAGCTGACCTGGGACCAGGCGGCCCGCCGTACCGTCGCCGTGTATCATGACGTCCTGTCACATTAATGCCTCATTAACTCCGGCTGCGTAAAGCAGCCCGTCCACAAGCCATGCGCGTCCTTCATTTCTACAAGACCTATTACCCCGACAGCTGGGGCGGAATCGAGCAAGTCATCCGCCAGATGTGCGTGGGCACGGGCCGCCTCGGTGTGACCAACGAAGTGCTGACACTGACCCGCGACAGCGGTCCGTCGCAGATCGAGTTCGAGGGCCATACCGTGCACCGGGTCCGCATGGACTTCGAGATCGCTTCCACCGGTTTTTCGTTCGCGGCGATCCGCGCGCTGGCGCGCCTGGCGCGCAAGGCCGACGTGATCCACTATCATTTCCCGTGGCCGTTCATGGACGTCGCCCACTTCATGGCCCGCATTAACAAGCCAAGCGTGGTGACCTACCATTCGGACATCGTGCGTCAAAAGAATCTGCTGCGCGTCTACAGCCCGCTCAAGCGCCGCTTCCTGCGCAGCGTCGACACCATCATCGCCACCTCGCCCAACTATCTGGCCTCGTCGCCGGTGCTCAAGCGGTTCGAGCACAAGACCCGCACCATCACCTACGGCCTCGATAAGACCATCTATCCGCAGCCGTCGGCGGCGGTGATGGACAAATGGCGCGCGCGCTGCGGCGGGCGCTTCTTCCTGTTCGTCGGCGTGCTGCGCTACTACAAGGGCCTGCACATCCTGCTCGACGCCATGGCCAACATCGACTATCCGGTGGTGATCGTCGGCGCCGGCCCGATCGAGCAGGAACTCAAGGAGCATGCCGCCCGCCTGGGACTGACCCACGTGACGTTCGTCGGCGCGGTGGAGGAGGAGGACAAGATCGCGCTGCTGCGGCTGTGCTACGCGATGGTGTTCCCGTCGCACCTGCGCTCGGAGGCGTTCGGCATCTCGCTGCTGGAGGGCGCGATGTTCGGCAAGCCGATGATCTCGAGCGAAATCGGTACCGGCACCACTTACATCAATATCGACAACGAGACCGGGCTGGTGGTGCCGCCCAACGATCCGCAGGCCTTCAGCGGCGCCATGCGCCTGCTGTGGGAGCAGCCCGAGCGCGCGGCCGAGATGGGCCGCCGCGCCGAGGCGCGCTACTGGGAGTTGTTCACCGCCGAGCGCATGGCCGACAGCTACCACGCGTTGTACCGCGAGCTGGCGGCGAATCACGGCGGCAAGCGCGCCGCGCTGCGCGACCGCGCAGCGTGATCCGATGTGCGTCGATGCAGATCGGCTGGCGCCGACTTGCATTGAATTGATTTAGCGCAAGTTCTAAACCGGCCCGGCCGCTATGATGGTGGTCGAACTCCGCGCCCCGCCGACGGTCCTCATTGATGGCGCCACCAAGATGGCGTCCCCCCCTGTGCGACGCAACGACGTCGGCCGGGCGGGAGTTCACCATCCCACCCTTCTACCCTTCCACCCTTCGTTGCCCTTGCCGCCAAGCAGGTAGAATACGCCCATCGCAATCAATGATGGAGAACCGCGTGCGCTGCCTGGTCATCGAAGATGAAGCCGAAACCTCGAACTACATCTGCAAAGGCTTGCGCGAGGCAGGCTATCTGGTGACCGCCTGCGCCACCGGCCCGGACGGACTCGATTACGCCATCGGCGAGCAGTGGGACCTGATCATCCTCGACCGCATGCTGCCGGGCCGCATCGACGGCCTGTCGATCGTCGACAAGCTGCGCGCGCTGGGCAAGCAGACCCCGGTCATCATCGTCAGCGCCTTGACCACCATCGACGCCCGCGTGACGGGCCTGCGCGGCGGCGCCGACGACTATCTATCCAAACCGTTCGCCTTTTCAGAGCTGCTGGCGCGGGTGGAGGCGCTGTTGCGGCGCAGCGCGCCCGGCGCCGACAGCACCCGGCTGCAGGTGGCCGATTTGACGCTGGACCTGCGCACCATGCGCGTCACGCGCGGCGCCAAGGTCATCACCCTGCAGCCGCGCGAGTACCGCCTGCTCGAATACCTGATGCGCAACGAGAACCAGGTCGTCACCCGCACCATGCTGCTCGAATCGGTGTGGGACTATCACTTCGACCCGCAGACCAATGTGATCGACGTCCAGATCAGCCGCCTGCGCGCCAAGGTCGACAAGGATTTTCCGCTGATGCTGATCCACACGCTGCGCGGCGTCGGCTACCGCATGGGCGCCATCGCCCCGGACCAGGCGGAGCAGGGTGGTGCTTGACGCCCGCTACAGGCTGGCGCTGCGCCGGATGCCGTTCGGCCGCGCCTCGATCGCCACCAAGCTGGTGCTGGGTTATGGACTGCTGGGCACGGTTTCGATCGCGGTGGTGTCGGCGGTGTTCTACACCGGCACCATCGGCGTGCTCGATAACAACCTCGACGGCAAGATCATCGCCCAGTCCGAGCGGTTGATCGTGCACGCGGGCCGCCCCGGCCACGGCGCGCTGATCGAGGCGGTGCGGCGCCAGCTGGTCGACGGCATCGACACCGACCGCGAAGTGTTCCAGCTCGTCACCGGCAATGGCGTGCCGGCCGTCGGCAATCTGGACCAACCCCCGGTGATCGATGGTGGCGCCGGCGCCGGCGCCGCCCTTCCGCAAACGGCGCGCATGCTCACCACGGTCGTCAAACGCGCGGGCGAGGACCGGCCGGCGCGCCTGTATCTGCGCCCGCTGCCGGGGGGCGGCCTGCTGATCGTCGGGCGCGACCTGAGCGAGCAGCACGCGGTGCGAGAGGTGATCTGGCGCGCGTTGCTGGCCGGCGCCGGCGTGTCGCTGCTGCTGACGGTGGCCGGCGCGCTGCTGTTCCGGCGTGGGATCGAAGGGCGCCTCGGCGAGATCCGCCGCACCGCCGCGCAGATCGAGGCGGGCAACCTCAGTCACCGCATTCCGGTCTCCGGCGGCGACGAGTTCGCGCTGCTCAACGGCGACATCAACCGCATGCTCGACCGCATCGAACTGCTGATGGAGGGCATCCGCCACGTCTCCAACGCCATCGCCCACGACCTGCGCACGCCGCTGAGCCGCATCCGCAGCCGGCTCGACGACGCGCTGCGCCACGAGATGACGGTGCCGCGCCTGTCCGGCGCCGCCCACGACGCCATCGACGACATCGACGATTTGATCCGCTTGTTCGAACGGCTGCTGCAGATCGCCGAGGCCGAATCGGGCATGCGCGCGCGCCTGTTCGAGCGGCTCGACCTGGGGCGCGTGGTCGGCGACATCGGCGAGATGTACGAGGCCATCGCCGAGGATGGCGGCATCGCGCTCACGGTCGACGCGCCGGCGTCGCTGTACGTCGACGGCGACCGCAACCTGCTCGCCAGCGCGGTCGCCAGCCTGCTCGACAACGCCATCAAGTACGCCGGGCCGGGCGCTGTCATCAAGGTGCGTGCCGGCCTGCATCACGGCCAGGCCTCGATCGCCATCCACGACAACGGCCCCGGCATCCCCGACGCGGAGCGCGACCAGGTGACGCAGCGCTTTTATCGCCTCGACAAAAGCCGCCACCTGCCCGGCAACGGCCTGGGGCTGGCCATCGTCAGCGCCACGGCCACCTCGCACGGCGGCAAGCTGGCGCTGGAGGACGGCGCGCCCGGCCTGGTCGCGCGCATCCTGCTGCCGCTGGCGGCGGGGTAGGGTTCTGGGGCGCGGCAAGCTATCCTAGCTGTAATGCGGCCGCAAGCTTGCGGAGAGACGCCCGGTCCTATCATGGATTGACGATCACTCGACTCCCCATACCATGCACGATTTAACCGACATCGCCCACTGGCTGCGGCACCATCCGGTCCACCACGACTCGCACGTCCACGGCACCTTGCCCGACCCCACCTTCGTCACGCGCGGCGAGACGGTGGTCTCGTTCAGCACCAATAATTATCTGGCGCTGGCCAACCATCCGCGCCTGGTGGCGGCGGCCAAGGAGGGACTGGACCGCTACGGCGTGGGCAACTGCGAGTCGCGCCTGCTGGGCGGCGACCTGGAAGTGTACCGCGAGCTGGAACGGCGCCTCGGGGCGCTCAAGCACAAGAGCGACGCGGTGCTGTTCGTGACCGGCTACATGACCAACATCGGGGTGCTGTCGTCGATCGTCAAGGCGGCCACGCTGGCGCGGCTGCACGGCTTCCGCAGCAAGAAGCGGCACAAGTACGCGTACTACTCGGACGAGTTCAATCACATCAGCATCCGCGAGGGCATCCAGATGTCCGGCGCGCTGCGCTACAACTACCGCCACTGCGACATGAACCACCTGGAGTCGCTGCTCAAGGCCGGCGCCGGGGACGGCACCACGCCGCTGATCGTCAGCGACGGCGTGTTCAGCATGGAGGGCACGATCGCGCCGCTGCCGCAGCTCGTCGCGCTGGCCGAGCGCTTCGGCGCGCTGCTCTACATCGACGACGCCCACGCCACCGGCATCCTCGGCGCCAACGGCGGCGGCACCTCCGAGCACTTCAACTGCTACAGCGAGAACATCATGCAGATGGGGACATTGAGCAAGGCGCTCGGTTCGATCGGCGGCTTCGTCGCCGTCGAGCGCGAAGTGGCCGACGTGATCCGCCTGACCAGTTCCGCCTACGGCTTCACCTGCCCGCCGCCGCCGGACCAGGCGGCCGCGCTGCTGGCGGCGTTGGATTTACTGGAACAGGAGCCGCAACGGCGCCAGCGCCTGTGGGACAACCAGCGCTACTTCATCGACAAGATGGCGCCGCTGGGCTACACCATCATCTCGACGCAGACGCCGATCCTGCCGGTGCTGATCGGCGACGCCGAGACGTGCCAGCGCTACGCCATCGAATTGCGGCGCGAAGGCGTCCATGTCGACGCCATCCAGTTCCCGGCCGCGCCGGTGGGCCAGGCGCGCCTGCGCTTCATGATGAACGCCGGCCACACCCGGGCGCAGATCGACCATGTGGTGGCCGTCATGGCGCGCCTGGCCGGACGCGAAATGCGCCTGGTGGCCTAGCCGCCGAATCCTTCCGAATGCTCTGCCCGGCGTTGCTCGATCGCGAGCGGCGCGGGCATCTTTTTCAGTCGTTCGACCCACGCTGGTTTGCGTTTTTCGCAAAAGTGCTCAATACTTACCGGGTTGATCCGCATCCTGTCGGATCTCCACTCCGGGATCGATACCAACGATGGGCTTTTTGACGAAGAAAAAGATCGCGCTGGCCGTCGGCCTGATCGTGATCGGCGGCGCCGCGTTGGCGCTCTATGGAAAAAGCCGGACCCCCGTGGTGGAGCCGCCGCGCTTCCGCGTCGCGGCGGTCGATACCGGCAATATCACGCAGACGGTGACGGCCACCGGCACCATCAATCCGGTCGCGCTGATCAACATCGGCTCGCAGGTTTCGGGGACCGTCAATGTGCTCAAGGCCGACTTCAACGACCAGGTGAAGAAGGGCCAGGTCCTGCTGACGCTCGAGCCCACCATCTTCAACGCGCAGATCCGCCAGAGCGAGGCGCAGCTGGCGTCGGCGCGCGCGTCGCTGCGGCTGGCGCAGGCCACGCACCAGCGCAATCAGACGCTGGTCACGCAAAGCTTCATCT
>DASVTJ010000739.1:0-4197 GCA_036387635.1 Duganella sp. | reverse complement strand
CTCGATGACGCCAGCTTGAAGCTCGAGACGATCTGCGAAAACACCTGCGACGGCGACAGGAAGCGCAGCGCGAACGGCTGGTAGCGCAGCGTGAAGTCGGCGTCGTCGATGCCGGCGCCGGCGGTCTTGACGTTGTCGAGGTAGGCGCCGATCCAGCCCTGGAAGGCCTTGTCGTCTTCCAGCCTGGCGCTGTAGGCGGCCAGGTCGGCGTCGGTCAGGCCGCCGGCCAGGGCTTTCTGGTCGAACGTTGCGTCCTGCGCCATCGGCGCGATCTCGTAGATGGTCTCGATGTAGCTCAGGTTTTCCTGGATGGCGCGCTGCTTGAGCGTCTTCAGGCCTTCGGCCGCGTTGGTGGACGCCACCGGCGTGAAGTAGGCGAAGGTGTCGAAGAACTGGCGGTCCGGCGGCGACTGCACGGCGCCGTGGTTGTGGAAGTCCTTGTCCGACCATTTTTGCAGCAGGTTGGCCAGCAGCGTGTTGTCGTTCAAGACGTCCAGGCCGGACAGGCATACGCGGTCGGCGAGCGGCTTGGCGCGCTCGCTGGCGACGATCTCCTTGGCCGATTCGATCATGTAGCTGTTCTTGTTGATGCAGGAACCCTGCTTGTCCACCCACTCCAGATACTGCTCGGCGTACAGCGCGCCCGAATAGTGGTGGTGCAAGTCGCCGCCCTTGGGCATCATCGTGAAGAACATCGTCAACTCGGCCAGCTTCGGCTCTTTGCCGGAGACCAGCGCGGCGAAATGGTTCTTCGTGATGTCTTCGTTGCTGGCCGCCTGCGCGCCGTGCGGCATGGCGCACAGGATGGCGGCGGCGAAAGCGACGGCCTTCAGGCTGGCGATATTTTTTTGCATGTAGCTTCCAATGTGAATTAAGTGCGTTCCTGCTTATCTCTATGCCTATGTCGCCGCGCGGACGTGCACCCTGCGGCCGGCGGAATACGTCGCCGCGATGGCGCGGTCGTCGCCCAGCAGCGCCAGCGCGAACAACAGCTCCTCCAGGCTTTCGACGCTGCCGGTGCGGCGCTGCAGCAGCGGCGTCGCCTGCGGATCGACGACGATGAAGTCGGCCTCCGCGCCGGCGCTGAAATTGCCGATCGTGCCTTCGAGCTGCATGCTGCGGGCCGCGCCCAGCGTGGCCAGGTAAAACATCCGCAAGGCCGGCAGATAGCTGCCGCCCAAGCGCGCTACTTTATAGGCTTCATTCATGGTTTGCAACATCGAGAACGAGGTGCCGCCGCCGACGTCCGTCGCCAGCGACAGCAGGATGCCCGCCTGGTCGGCGCGCTCGAAGTCGAACAGGCCGCTGCCGAGAAACAGGTTGGAGGTCGGGCAGATCGCCGCCGCCGATTGGGTTTCGGCCATGCGCTGGCGGTCGCGCTCATCGAGCCAGATGCAGTGGCCGTACATCGCGCGCGGACGCAGCATGCCGTAGCTGTCGTAGACGTCGATGTAGCTGCGCGACTTCGGGAACAACTCGCGCACCCACGCGCATTCGGCTTCGTTCTCCGATACGTGGGTCTGGATGAAAGTGTCGGGATAGGCGCGCGCCAGCTCGCCGGCCAGGTGCAGCTGTTCTTCGGTGGACGTGGGCGCAAAGCGCGGCGTGATCGCGTACAGCGAGCGGCCGCGTTTGTGCCAGCGCTGGATCAGCGCTTCGGTGTCGCGCGCGCCCGATTCGGCGGTGTCGCGCAGGTAGTCGGGGCAGTTCCGGTCCATCATCACCTTGCCGGCGACCATACGCAGACCGCGCTGTTCGCTGGCGGTGAAGAAGGCGTCGACCGATTGCGGATGCACTGTGCAATAGACCATGGCGGTGGTGGTGCCGCAGCGCAGAAGCTCGTCGAGGAAGAATTCGGCCACGCCGGCGGCGTGCGCGGGGTCGCCGAATTTGCTCTCGACCGGGAAGGTGTAGGTTTCCAGCCATGGCAGCAGGCCTTCGGCCGGCGAGGCGATCATGTCGGTTTGCGGATAGTGCAGGTGCGTGTCGATAAAGCCGGGCATCAGCAGCTTGCCGCTGTAGTCGTGCACCTCGGTTCCCGGCGGCAGCGTGGCATGCAGCGCGGCGTAGGCGCCCGCCGCCTGGACTTTGCCGTCGGCGACGATCAGCAGGCCGTCCTCGTGCCAGTCATGGGATTCATCGCTGAAGGCCGGATCGGCGAGAAAGTGCAGCAAGCTGCCTCGGTAGGCCTGCAGGTTGGTGGTGGACATAAAGGTCTTTCTTAAACTTGAATTCGGATTCTAACGGGTGCCGGTGCGAATCTGGGCGCGTGCGGAGGTGTCGAGGGCGGCGATTTGCTGCGCTTCCCACACAATCAGCAGCTGCGCGCACACGGAGGCGGCGATCGCGGCGGGCAGTTTGTTGGTGATGCCAGCCAGTCCGATCGGGCACACCATCGCATCGATGCGATCTTGCGGCAGGCCGCGCGCGCCCATGCGGCGCTCGAACTGCACACGCTTTGTCTTGGAGCCGATCAGGCCAAACCAGCCGACATCGGCGCGCGCCAAAATCGCTTCGCTCAAGCGCTGGTCGAGCGCGTGGCTGTGGGTCATGACAAGGTAGCTGGCGTCGGCCGGGGCGCTGGCGACCAGCGCTTCCGGCATGTCGGTCGCTTCGACCGTGACGTTGGCGGGTATCGTCGACGGGAACATGTCGTCACGTTCATCGACCCAGGTGACGGTGCACGGCAGCTCGCCCAGCATGCGGACGATGGCCGCGCCCACATGGCCGGCGCCGAAGAGCAGCAAGTGCGCGCGCGGAGCGAGACATGGATCGGCAAGCCAGCGACGTCCACCGGCGCCTTGCAGAATATGGGTGCCGCGATCGCAATCGACGACCGGAGCGCCCTCGCCTTCGCCCTCGCCTCCGCCGCCGTTGGTTTCGGCGCCGGACACCGTCACGCCGTCTCGATCCAGCAGCAACGCGGCGGGCGCACCGTCGATGGCGCTCAGGCGCCAGTTGTCTTCACGGCGGCGCGCGCGCAGGCTTTCGAGCACGGAACGCAGCGCATCCCCGACCAGCTCAAACGCCAGATAGACGACGCCGCCGCAGCACTGGCCCAGCGTCGGGCCGAGCGCGTAACGCTCCAGCCGCGCCGTCGGCGTGCCATTCAACATCGCGCGCGCCACTTCGACCGCGCACATCTCGAGATGCCCGCCGCCGATGGTATCGACCTGGCCGTCCGCCGTCACCAGCATCTTGGCGCCCGGCTCGCGCGGGCCGGAGCCTTCGACGATGGCGACGGTCACCAGCACCGCCGGTTCCTCAATCCGCGCTGTAAGCCACTCGTTCATTCAGGCCGCCATTTCCACCGCGGAGATCGCGCGCAGGATTTCTTCGCTGGTCGCGGGCGCGTTCAGCGGCGGGTTGACGCGATGCCCGCCGACGCTGGAAATCGCGTCGCGAATCGCAAAGAACACCGAAAACGGCAGCAGCAGCGGCGGCTCGCCCACCGCCTTGGAGCGATGGATGCTGTCCTCGACGTTGCCGTTATCGTAGAGCTTTATGCGGAAGTCCTCGGGACAATCGGAGATGCCGGGAATCTTGTAGGTCGACGGCGCGTGCGTCATCAGCTTGCCGGCCGGGTTCCACCACAGCTGCTCGGTGGTCAGCCAGCCCATGCCCTGGATGAACGCGCCCTCCACCTGGCCGATATCGATGGCCGGATTGAGCGAGCGGCCGGCGTCGTATAGCGCATCGGCGCGCAGCAGCTTCCACTCGCCGGTCAGCGTATCGACCACCACCTCGGACACCGCCGCGCCGTACGCGTAGTACGAAAACGGACGGCCGTTCATCGTCTTGGGGTCCCAGTGCAGGCCGGGCGTGGCGTAAAAGCCGTCGGACCACAGCTGCACCCGCGCCAGATACGCCTTTTGCACCAGCTCCGGGAACGGCACGGTATGGCCGTTCACATGCACCGCGTTGGCGAAGAAGCGCACCGGCTGTCCATCCTCGTCGCCATACAGCTTGATGGCGTAGGCGGTGAGGCGATCACGGATCTGGCGCGCGGCGTCCTGCGCCGCCTTGCCGTTCAAATCGGCGCCGGTCGATGCCGCCGTCGCCGACGTATTCGACACCTTGCTGGTGTCGGTCGCGGTCGCGCGCACGTGTTCCATGTCGAGGCCCAGTTCATGCGCTACCACCTGCATCACCTTGGTGTTGATACCCTGCCCCATCTCCGTGCCGCCATGGTTGACC
>DASVTJ010000738.1:0-4955 GCA_036387635.1 Duganella sp. | reverse complement strand
AGCAATCCGTCGCCTTGTACTGATATCGGAGCGCTCGTCGTGGTTTAGCGTAGCGGCTGTAAGCGGACGCTCCCCGGCCTTCACCAGGAAAGACCTCGCACCATGAGCATCTCTTACAACGCACTGTCGGGCGCCCTGGCGGCCCAGGCCGCCGTCAATACGGTCAGCCAGAACATCGCCAACTTGCAAACCAAGGGTTATACCCGGCAGGGCGTGCTGTTGCAGTCGATCTCCACCGATCCGGGCGTCAACAGCGCCGGCAACGGCGTGCAGATCGGCTCGCTGCTGCGTTTCAGCGACTCCTACAAGTCGCAGCAGATGTGGCGCGCCGCCTCCGACCTTGGCCAGCGTTCGCAAGTGCAGCCCTACCTGACGCAGCTGGAAAAGGTGATGGCCGACAGCACCTCGAGCATTAGCTACGGCGTCGACAACTTCTTCAAGGCGCTTAACGCGGCCGCCGTCGATCCGACCTCGACGCCGCTGCGCCAACAGGTCATCACGATGGCCGATTCGATGTCGCAGCAGGTCAACAGCATCTACAACCTCACCGCCACCCAGTTGATCTCGGCCAACCAGCAGCGCGGCGCCGTGCTGCCGTCGATCAACGAGGCGCTGGCCGGCATTGCAGCGCTCAACGAGAAGATCATCCAGGTCGGCGCGGCCGGCACAGCCACCTCGGGGCTGGTCGACCAGCGCGAGCAGTTGATCGACGGCGTCGCCTCGCAGGTGGCGATCGAAGTGATCAACAATCCCGATGGCAGCGCCAGCGTCTCGCTCAAGACCGGCCAGCCGCTGGTGGTGAGCGACATGGCCGCCAAGCTCAATTTCGAAACGCTGTCGGGCACGCAAACGCTGAACCTGACGTTCGCCGGCACCAAATTCAGGCTCGACGACACCAAGGTCGGCGGCCAGCTGGGCGGCCTGGGCAACTTCGTGCAAAACACGTTGAAGCCGCTGCAAACGTCGATCGTCGAGATCGCCCAGCAACTGTCGACCAAGGTCAACGACCAGCTGAAACTGGGCTTCACCGCGCCCGGCGTCGCCGGCAAGGACCTGTTCGTGTTCAACCCGGCCAGCGCCACCGGCCTGCTGGGCATCGATCCGGCCATCAAGGCGGGCGACCTGGCCTTCTCCACCGACGGCACGCCCGGCGACAGCGGCAACCTGCAATTGCTGGTCGATATCAAAAGCCAGCCGATCACCCTGACCACCCTGGGCAGCGTGCTGCTCAACGACGCCGACACCCAGGTGGTCGGCAAGCTGGCCGTCGACAGCCAGCAAAACCAGGCGCTGCTCAAGACCGCCACCACCATCCGCCGGCAGTCCGAGGATGACTGGGCCTCCACCAGCGCGGTCAACCGCGACGAGGAAGCGATCAACCTGATCGAGTACCAGAACATGTACCAGGCCAATATGAAGGTCATTTCCGTGGCGAACACCCTGTTCGACGCCACCTTGCAAATGTTTAACTAAATATTTAACTAAGGGAACGTCCCATGCGTATCGCCTCCAGTCAGTTCCAGTCCACGATGAACCGCGGCCTGCAGGAAAACCAGAGCTGGGTTTCGAAGTTGACCGAGCAGATGGCGTCGCGCCAGCGCATCCTGGTGCCGTCGGACGATCCGATCGGCGCGGTGCGCATTTCGCGTCTGACGCGCGAGGAAGCCATCGTCGGCCAGTACCGCGACAACATCGCCGCCACCAAGATCCGCCTGAGCAGCAACGAAGAATATTTGAGCAGCATGGTGCGCGACATCACCATGGCCAACGACCAGCTGGTCTTGGCCGCCGACGGCAGCAATACGCCGGCCGACCTGAAGTCGATGGTCACCACCCTGACCTCGCTGCGCGACAGCCTGCTGTACACCGCCAACCAGAAAGACCAGGAAGGCCGCTATATCTTTTCTGGCACGGAGAGCAACACCCCGGCCATCACCATCACGCTCGATCCGGCCGCGCCCGGCGGCGCCACCTACGCCTACGGCGGCAACCAAGGCCAGCAAAAAACCGTGGTCGGCAACGGCATCACGCAAACGGTCAACGTTGATGTTGACGGGATGCAAGACTTGCTGATGGCGTTGAACGCCACCATCGGCGCCCTGTCCAATCCGGCGCTGGTCGTCGGCGACCCGAACACCCGCACCGTGATCGAAGCCAACATGCAGAGCGCCACCGCCACGCTCGACAAAATATCAGGCAAGATCGCCCAATTGGGCGGCGCGCAGAACATCATCAGCACGCTCGACAACAACCACGCGAACGTCAGCCTGTCGAACAAGACAGCGATGCTCGACCTGGGACAGCTCGACTACGCCCAGGCCGCCACCGAATTGTCCGGTTATAATCTGTCGCTGGAAGCGTCGTACAAGGCTTATTCCAAGGTCAGCAACCTGTCGTTGTTCAACGTGCTGTAAATTAACGTCCAACTTTAGCCAGAGCAGCGTATGCAAATCTCGCCACAATCCACCCCCACCGTTGTCGTTCCTGGCAGCGCCGGCAATGCCAGCGCGGTGGATGGGACAGCCCTCGGGCTGAAGGGCGAGAACGCGGCCACGGCCACGCCGGTCACGCCGACGCCAACCTCGGCGGCGCCGCTGCGGCGCGGACTGACCAATATGGACCAGCCGCTGCAGGGCGATATCTCCGGCGCCCAGCAGGCGCTCGACTTCCTCGAGCAAAGCGCGGCCCAGCTGCGCAACCTCAAGGCCGACCTGAGCGCGCGCCTGGCCAACCGCCAGCGCGCCGACGGCACGCTGGAGGCGCGCGTGCGCCAATTCAGCAACAGCTGGCGCAACCGCACGCAAGCGTCCGGCGGCACGCTCGACTCCCAACTCAATTTCAGCAACAAGGCCACCAACACGCGCTTTACCGTGCGCGGCATGAATGTGACCAACCTGCGCCAGGGCGGACGCGAAGTACTGGCGATCTCGCTCGGTGGCCAGAACCTGAGCTCGGTTGTGCTGGAGCCGGGCCTGTCCGACCAGCAAATCGCCCAGCGCTTCGACACCGCGCTGGCGCCCGGCGGCGTGCGCGCCACCTTGGGCGAGGATGGCCAGTTGGAATTCACGGTCGCCGAATCGCAGTGGGGCAATCTCCGCGACGCCATCGCCGTGCAGGGCAGCGGCCAGCGCTTCCCCACCGGCCAGTTGAACCGCGTCAAGGCCGAGGCGCAGGCGCCGGCGGTCGACCCGGACAGCTGGCAAACGGCCGACATCGAATCGATCCGCACCACGTTGCAGCAAGTGTTGCAGGCTTTGGCGCAGGTCGAGCGCTCGATCGCCTCGGTGCAGACGGCGCTCAACCAGGTCGGCGCGCGCGTCAGGAACGCGGTGCCGGAAGGCACCACCGACGGCATGGACCAGGTCGCGCAGAATTTCGTTTCGACCGCCAAACAGCCCGGCTACCAGTCGCTGCTGTCGATCACGTCGGCGCTGGCCGGCATCAGCCGCGAGCGTGTGATCTCGCTGCTGAGCCTGCGTTAATCCAGCGTAAATTCAGCGTTAATCCAGGCGCGGCAGGCCCCGCCGGGCCAGTTCGCCGAAAGCGTCGGCCGGCATCGCTTGCGCATAAACATACCCTTGCGCGAAATCGCAGCCGGCCAGCTCCAGCAGCCGGCTTTGCGCCTGCGTCTCGACCCCTTCCGCCACCACCCGCAGGCCCAGCTTGTGCGCCATCAGGATCAGCGCCTCGCACATGGCCAGGTCGCCGCTGTCGTGGGCCAGGTGCTGGATGAAACTGTGGTCGAGCTTGAGCAAGTCGATGCCGAAATGCTTCAGGTGCGCCAGCGACGAGTAACCGGTGCCGAAATTATCGAGCGCCACCTGCAAGCCCATCTCGCGCAACTCGCGCAGGCGGTCGCCGACCTGGGTGGCGCCGTCGAGCAGCACGCCCTCGGTGATTTCGATGATCAGGCTGCGCGGCGACAGGCCCAGTCCGGTCACGTGCTCGAGCCAGCCGGCATACAGCGCCGTGTCGCCACGGAACTGCGCCGACGACTGGTTGATGCCGACCTGGAAGGCGGCGCCCAGTTCGTCCTGCCAGCTGCGGGCCTGGCGCGCCGCCTGGCGGAACACCCAGTCGCCGATCTCCATCATCAGCCCGCCGGATTCGGCGAACGGCAGGAACTCGGCCGGCGCCAGCAGCCCGCGCCGCGGATGGCGCCAGCGCAGCAGCGCCTCGGCCCGTTCGATGCGGCCGTTGCGCAGGTTGACGATCGGCTGGTAATGCAGCTCGAACTGCCGGCCCGACAGCGCCGAGCGCAAGTCCAGCGTCACCTGCTGGCGCGCCTGCGCCGCCACTTGCAACTCCGGCGTGAAATAGCTGTAGCGGTTGCGGCCGCTCTGCTTGGCCGCGTACATGGCCTGATCGGCGTTGCGCAGCAATTGCTCCGGCGAGACGGCGTCGGCCGGAAACACCGAGATGCCGATGCTGGCCGTCACCGACGGATTGGCCACGCCCAGCGCGAACGGCCGGTGCAGCCGCGCCAGGATGGTTTGGGTGATGCGCTCGATGGCGCTGATCTGCTCGAGCCCGGTCAAGATGACGGTGAACTCGTCGCCGCCGAGGCGCGCCACCGTGTCCGACGTGCGCACGCAGGCGCCGATGCGGCGCGCCGCCTCCACCAGCAGCAGGTCGCCCTGGTCGTGGCCGAGCGTGTCGTTGACTTGCTTGAAGCCGTCGAGGTCGATGAACAGCAGACCCAGCAAAACGCCCTCGCGGCGCGCCTTCTTGACTTCCTGCCCCAGCCGGTCCTGGAACATATGGCGGTTGGGCAAGGCGGTCAATGTGTCGAAATTGGCTTGCTGCCAGATCATCTCGGTCGACGCGCGGCTGGCCGTGATGTCGCTCACCAGCGCCAGCGCGCCCAGATAACTGCCCTGGCCGTCGAAAATCGGGTTGGTCGCCAGCGTCACCCACAGCTCGGCGCCGTCCTTGCGCAGGAACTTGAATTCGTG
>DASVTJ010000737.1:0-2556 GCA_036387635.1 Duganella sp. | reverse complement strand
GCGCTGGTGGACGACATCGCCAACAAGCCGCATGCGGATTTACTGTTCCAGTATGCGGCCAGCGGTTTTCGCGATTTCACAAGGATCGCCGGATCGTCGCCGGAAATGTGGCGCGACATCAGCCTGGCCAACCAGTCGGCGTTGTTGACGGAGCTGGACGCCTATCTGGCACAATTGACCGGTTTGCGCGCGCAACTGGCCGCCGGTAACAGCGTGGCGCTGGAGCGCGTGTACGGCAACGCGCAGCGCGCCCGCCACCAGTGGATCACCGCGATCGAGGCGGCCGAAGCGCCGCCTTCACAAGACAAAGCAGAATAAACAAAGGAACAGTATGACCCACGAATATATCGACCTGGCGACGGTCGCGCATGTGGAGGGCGCCGTGCGCCTGCCAGGCTCGAAATCGATCTCCAACCGCATCCTGCTGCTGGCGGCGCTGTCGCAGGGCGATGTCGCCATCGTCGACCTGCTGGCCTCCGACGACACGGCCGTGATGCTGGCGGCCCTGCGCTCACTGGGCGTGCAGTGGACCGAAGAGAAAACCGCCACCGGCACCATCCACCACGTCAAGGGCGTGGCGGGTGTGCTGCCGAATACATCGGCCGATCTGTTTATGGGCAACGCCGGCACCGCGATCCGTCCGCTGACCGCCGCGCTGGCTGTCATTGGCGGCGACTATAAACTGCACGGCGTGCCGCGCATGCACGAGCGCCCGATCGGCGACCTGGTCGACGCCCTCAACGCCGCCGGCACCGACGTCGAATACACCGGCAATGCCGGCTTCCCGCCGCTGCACATCAAGCAGGGCAAAATCCACGCGCAACGCCTGTCGGTGCGCGGCAATGTGTCGAGCCAGTTCCTGACCGCGCTGCTGATGGTGGCGCCGCTGATGGCGCGCGAACACGCGATCACCATCGCCGTCGAAGGCGAGCTGATTTCCAAGCCTTACATCGAGATCACCCTGAACCTGATGCGCCGCTTCGGCGCCAAGGTCGAGCAGGACGGCTGGAACTCGTTCACGGTTCAGCCGGGCCAGGTCTACCAGTCGCCGGGCACCATCCACGTCGAGGGCGACGCCTCGTCGGCGTCGTACTTCCTGGCGGCCGGCGCCATCGCCGGCGGTCCCGTGCGCGTCGAAGGCGTGGGCCGCGATAGTATTCAGGGAGACGTGCGTTTCGTCGCGGCGCTGGAGCAGATGGGTGCGCAGATCACAATGGGCGACAACTGGATCGAAGCGAAGTCGAACGGCGTGCTGAAGGCCATCGACGCCGATTTCAACCACATCCCGGACGCGGCGATGACGATCGCGGTGGCCGCGCTGTACGCCGACGGCACCAGCACCTTGCGTAACATCGCCAGCTGGCGCGTCAAGGAGACCGACCGCATCGCGGCCATGGCGGCCGAGCTGCGCAAGGTCGGCGCCATCGTCGAGGAGGGCGCCGACTATATCAAGGTGACGCCGCCGCCGACGATCACGGCGGCGACCATCGACACCTACGATGACCACCGCATGGCGATGTGCTTCTCGCTGGTGTCGCTCGACGGCGCCGCGCGCAAGGGCAACGTCATGCGCATCAACGATCCGAAGTGCGTCGGCAAGACGTTTCCGGAATACTTCGCCGCCTTCGCGGCGATTGCAAAATAATTAAGTTTGAAATAGTGAAATAAGCGAAAGACCATGGTCACATCCCACATTCCAGTCATCACCATCGACGGCCCGACCGCCTCCGGCAAGGGCACCGTCGCACACCGCGTTGCCGACAGGCTCGGCTTCCATTATCTGGACTCGGGCGCGCTGTACCGCTTGACGGCGCTGTCGGCGCTGCGCCGTGGCACCGACCTCAACGACGAGCACGCGCTGGCCAAGCTGGCCGAGCACCTGCAATGCAGTTTCCAGGGCGGCGCCATCATTTTGTCGCAGGAAAACGTCAGCGACGCGATCCGCGCGGAAGAGGTCGGCAATACCGCGTCCCGCATCGCCACCTTCCCGGCGGTGCGCCACGCCCTTGTGGGGCTGCAACTGGGCTTTCGCAAGGCGCCGGGCGTGGTGGCCGATGGCCGCGACATGGGCTCGGTGATCTTCCCGCACGCCGTGCTGAAGGTGTTTTTGACGGCCTCCGTCGCGGCTCGGGCCGATCGTCGCTATAAGCAATTGATTGGCAAAGGAATTTCTGCTAAGATGGAAGACCTACTGATGGATTTGCAGGCGCGGGACGATCGGGATACCCACCGAACCATCGCGCCGCTGGTGCCAGCGGAAGGGGCGCATGTGCTCGATACCTCGGAGATGACCGCTGATCAAGCGGTCGAACAGGTGTTGCAGTGGTATGCGGCAGTGAGCAAGCCTCACTGAACAATGTAGCAACAATGTAGCAAAAGCCGGGCTTGGAGCCTAAGTCAGTACTGACTTACCAAGCCTTTGATCAACCTTAACCCAACTGAAGTCGCATGTGCGAGCCTTGTTGGCAACCTGGAAGTCACAATGTCTAATATGGAAAGTTTTGCAGCCCTCTTCGAAGAATCCCTCTCGCGTCAAGACATGCGTTCGGGCGAAGT
>DASVTJ010000736.1:0-4148 GCA_036387635.1 Duganella sp. | reverse complement strand
GTCGTTCCGCGACATGACCGCGGCCATGGCCCGCGCGCTGGATATGGGCGAAGCGCAGGACTGGCCGCTGGAACTGGCGAAAGAGGAGTGGGGCTACGAGATGGCGTCGTACGGCCTGGGGTCGAACAGCCGCGTGCGCGGCCAGCGGGCGCGCGCACAACTGGGATGGAAGCCGCACCGTCCTTCGGTACTGGAATGGATCGCGACAGATATGCTGCGCTAACGTGATGACGAGCTAACGTGAGTACCCTGCCCGCCGTTGCCTCCGCCACGGCGACATCGCCGCCGGCACCGCTGCCCTCTATCGGATCGGTACGTTGAAAAATCCATCAGGGAACTGGTCGCACATGAATTCCACAAACGCCCGCACCTTCGGGCTTTGCAGGCGACGCGATGTGTGCAGCACCCATAGCTCGACCTCTTCATCGGCGTCGCCCCAGAATATCAGGGTGCCCCGCTCCAGAAGGTCGCCGATGATCGATCGCGGCAACAGTGCAGCGCCGGCGCCGGCGGCGATGGCGTCGCGCACCATCAACAGCGAAGACACCCGCAAAACGGCCCATGGGGCGATGCTGAACCGCCCGCCGTTGACGGACCAGATGTCGTCGTCTCGATAGCTGGGCATGACCACGGCCGGAACGCGCGCCGGGTGCCGCCGCCCACCGCCGGCTTGGGGATCGACGGCGCGGCGGCAAGTACCAGCTTGTCCCGCGCAAAGCACCTGCCGACCAGCGTACTGTCCTTGGGTGGGTTAATCCGTATCGAGACATCGAAATGCTCATCGACGAGGTTGACGACCCGGTCCTCCGCCACCGCTTCGATTTGCACTTCGGGATAGCTCGCCAAAAATCGCGCGGCGATCCCTCCTAGCGCCACCTGCGAAAACAGCAGCGGCGCCGCGATCCGTAAAATGCCGCGCGGTGTGACGGAACTGTCTTGCGCGGCAGCCACCGCCTCGGCCATCTCATGCATCGGCCCTTCCGTTCGATGCAGCAGCAACTGCCCCGCCTCGGTCAGCTCCAGACGCTGCGTACCGCGCTCGATGAGCCGTATCCCCAGTGCTTGTTCAAGCTCGGCCACACGCCGCGACAGCGTCGCCTTGGACCGGCCGCTGGCACGACTGGCCTTGCCAAATCCACCGTGCGCGGCCACGAGTTGAAAATCCCCAAGCGCGTTGAAATCCATGGTGTCTCACTATTGATACGGAACGTCTCTATTTTAGAGCCTGTGAATATATTTTGAAACAGTTTAATGTGGGGGCCTGGCAATCGAACGACTTGAATTAACTCTTTAACCAACCCAAGGACTATCACCATGACCATTCTCGTTACCGGATCTACAGGCAATGTCGGCCGCCAAGTGGTGGAACAACTCGTCAAACGCGGCGC
This sequence comes from Duganella sp., assembly GCA_036387635.1. Classification (GTDB taxonomy): domain Bacteria; phylum Pseudomonadota; class Gammaproteobacteria; order Burkholderiales; family Burkholderiaceae_D; genus Rugamonas. The sequence goes on along the minus strand of DASVTJ010000736.1, from coordinate 2,760 downwards.
CAGCGTGCGCGCGCTCGTGCGCGATCCTTCGAAGGCCGATTTCCCGGCGGGCGTCGACGTCGCCAAAGGTGACATGCTCGATGTCGACTCGCTACGCAGCGCCTATTCAGGTATCTCGACCCTGTTCCTGCTCAACGCCGTCACGCCCGACGAGTACACCCAGGCGCTGATCGCCTTGAACGTCGCGCGCGAAGCGGGTATCGAGCGCATCGTCTACCTGTCGGTGATTCATAGCGACCGCTATCTGAACGTGCCGCATTTTTCGGGCAAGTTCGGCGTCGAACGAATGATTGAGCAAATGGGGCTCAACGCCACGATCCTGCGTCCGGCTTACTTCATCAATAACGATCTGTCGGTCAAAGACGTGGTGACCGGCTACGGAATCTATCCGATGCCTGTCGGCGCCAAAGGCCTGGCAATGGTCGACACCCGCGACATTGCCGAAGTGGCTGCGATCGAACTTGTGCGGCGCGAGCAGTCGGCCACTCCGCTGCCGATCGACCGCATCAACCTGGTCGGTCCCGACACGCTCACCGGCGCCGGTATCGCCGCGATCTGGACGGAAGTGCTGGGCCGCCCGATCGCCTACCCAGGCGACGACACCGCCGGGTTCGAAAAAAACCTGCGCCAGTTCATGCCGGGCTGGATGGCGTACGACATGCGCCTGATGAGCGAGCGCTTCCTCACCGAAGGCATGCTCCCGGAGGCTGGCGATGTCGAACGTCTCACCGCCATGCTGGGCCGCCCCCTTCGCACCTATCGCGAATTCGCTTCGGAGGTGGCCGCTTCGGCTTGAGTATCGGCCGGCCCTAGTCCAGCGTTGGATAAGGGCTCTTGCCGCCCTCTTTGATAAATAGATCGACGCGCGCCTCGAGCACCGGCAGCGGCACGGAGCCCAATTGCAGCACCGTGTCGTGGAAGGCGCGGATGTCGAACTTGGCCCCGAGGGCCGCTTCGGCCTTCTTGCGCGCGTTGATGATGCTCATCTCGCCCAGGTAGTAAGACAGCGCCTGTCCCGGCCACGAAATATAACGGTCCACTTCCGTTTCAATCTCGTGCTCCGACAGCGCGGTGTTGGCCTTCAGGTAGTCCTGCGCCTGTTTGCGGGTCCAGCCTTTGCTGTGGATGCCGGTATCGACCACCAGCCGCGAAGCGCGCCAGGCCTGGTAGCTCAACATGCCGAAAACTTCATACGGCGTTTCATACATGCCCATCTCGACGCCCAAGCGCTCGCTGTACAGCGCCCAACCTTCGCCGTACGCGGAGATGTAAGCGTTGCGGAAAGCGGGACGGCCCTTTTGCTCCATCGCCACCGGCATCTGGAAGGCGTGGCCCGGCGCCGATTCGTGCAAGGTCAGCGCCGGCATGCTGTACAAGGCGCGCGACGGCAAATTATAGGTGTTGACCAGATAAACACCAGGACCGCCACGGCCCGAGGTGTAGAACGGCGCCTGGTCGTCCGGCACCGGAATCACGGCGAAGCGGCGGCGCGGCAGGTAGCCGAAGTACTGGCCCACCTTGCCGTCGAACTTCTTGGCGACCCAGGCGGAGCGCATCAGCAGCTCCTCCGGCGTCTTGGCGTAGAAGCGCGAATCGGTGCGCAGGAATTGCAAAAAAGCCGGCAAATCGCCTTCGAAGCCGGTCTGCTTGATCACGTCCAGCATCTCGGTGCGGATCTTGGCCATTTCGCTCACGCCGATCTGGTGGATCTGGTCGGCGCTCATCGCGGTGGTGGTGAACTCGACGATCTTCGATTGATAATAAGCTTTACCGTCCGGCAGATTCTCCGCCGCCAGGTCCTCGCGCGACTTCGGCACGTACTCGTCGCGCATGAATTTCAGCAAATTGCGATACGACGGCAGCACCGAGGCCTCGATCGCCTTCACGCCCTGCGCGCGCAGTTCCTCCTGCCGCGCCGCAGGTATCGTCGCCGGCATCGTCTTGAACGGCATGTAGAACACCGTGTCCTGCAGCGTCTTGGCCTCGGTCACCGAGGTGATCGAGGCATCGCGGCCCACCAGCGTGACTTTCGGCGGCGTGAAGCCGCGCGCCATCCCGGCCCGCATGTTGACGATTTGCTCGTTGAAGTAGCGCGGCACGTCGGCCAGTTGCTTGATGTAGTCGCGGTACTCCTGCTCCTTGGTCAGCGGGTTGCGCGCGCCGGACGCCATGTTGGACCAGAAGGCGGTATCGGCGTTGAGCGGTTTTTCGTATTCGCGGAATTTCTGCGCGTCGACCAGCGCGGCGATTTGCGCCTTGTAGACCTGGTAATTGATCAATTCTTCGGCCGACAATTTATCCTGCTGGATGCCGTCCAGCTTCTTCATCACGCCCTGCCAGTAGGCCAGGCGCTTTTCCTGGGTAGCGGCGTCGACGCGCGGCAGCGTGGCCGACACGCCGTTGTCGTCGTCCTCGCCCTCCTCCAGTTTCTGGCCCTGGCGCCAGGTCCACTCCTGGGTGTAGATGGCTTTGAGCTGGGCGTCGGCGGGGCCGGCCTTGGCCGGCGCCGCCGGCGTCGCTGCGGCCGCGTTGAGGGACAAGACCATGCATGCGCCGGCGATGACGGCGCCAAACTTCTGTTCCATATAACTCCATTAGTGGAAGGTTGCTAATACAAGCCGATTACATATCCAGCAAATTACGGCGTTCGCGCAGCAGCGCGGTGAAGGCCTCGGCGTTGAGCGGCTGGCTGAAAAAATATCCCTGCATCTCGTCGCATCCGCGCTCGGTCAAAAACCGCACCTGCTCGCGCGTCTCGAC
>DASVTJ010000735.1:0-5746 GCA_036387635.1 Duganella sp. | reverse complement strand
ACGGCGTGCTGTACTTCGGCGGCGTGCACGGCATGACGGCCGTGGCGCCGGCCCAAGTGCGCACCAGCTCGGTGCCGCCGCAGGTGGCCATCACCGACATCACCGTGTTCAACCACTCGCTGCAAAACGGCAAGCCGAGGGCAAACGTCAAGGCCGAGGGGCCGGTGACGGCGCCGACGGCGCTGACGTTGTCGTCCGAGGCGTCGGTGTTTTCGATCGAATTCTCGGCGCTGCACTACACCGACCCGGCCGAGAACCGCTACGCCTATCAATTGCAGGGCTTCGACCGCGATTGGGTCGAGACCGACGCCACGCACCGCAGCGCCAGCTACACCAACCTCAATCCGGGCCACTACGTGTTCCGCGTCAAGGCCGCCAACCACCTGGGCGTATGGAACGAGCAACCGGCGACGTTGAAGATCACCATCACGCCGCCGTTCTGGCAGCGCTGGTGGTTCCGCCTGGGCATGGCGGTGCTGGTGGTCGGCTCGCTGGTGTTGGCGTACAAGGTCCGCATCAAACGGCTGACCCGCCACCAACTGGAGCTGGAGGCGCTGGTGGCGGCCCGCACCGGCGAGCTGGAGGAATCGAACCGCAAGCTCGCCGCGCTCAGCACCACCGACGGCCTGACCGGCGTGGGCAACCGCCGCGGCTTCGATCTGGCGCTAGAGGCCGAATGGCGGCGCGCCGCCCGCACCGGCCAGACGCTGGCCTTGTCGATGCTCGACGTCGACTACTTCAAGAAATACAACGACCACTACGGCCACCAGGCCGGCGACGCAGCGCTACGCGCCGTGGCAGAACTGATCACCTCGCACGGCCGGCGCAGCACCGACATCGTGGCGCGCTACGGTGGCGAAGAGTTTGCGTTGCTGGCGGCCGCCACCGACGCCACCGACGCCTTCGGCGCGGCCGAGGAAATTTGCGCGCAGCTGGTGCGCGCCGCGCTGCCGCACGAGAAGTCGCCGTTCGGCATCATGACGATCAGTATCGGCGTGGCGGTGATGGTGCCGACCGAGGGCACCACGCCCGACATGCTGGTGGAGATGGCCGACCGCGCCTTGTACCGCGCCAAGGAAAAAGGCCGCAACATGGCGTTGCTGGCGATGCCGCCGACGTGATGGAGGAAAAGGCGATGCAGGACGACGATCCCGAGCCGGTGGCGCCGCAGGCGCCGGACCCGCGCGATTGCTGCCACAGCGGCTGCACCTGGTGCGTCGACGATATGTACCAGGACGAGTTGGAGAAGTATCGCGCGGCGCTGCAAGCGTGGCAGGCGCGCCGGAACCAACGCGAAAAAACGTAGGGGGATTGGGCGGCACGCCGTAACCCCACCATTGCGTGGGCCGCCGCGACGCGTGCATTGGCGCATTACGCTGCGCTAATGCGCCTTTGTATCTACGTGGATCCGTTGATGCGCATGGATCCGTGGCTATGCATGATTGCGTGGCTTAAAACTGCTCCCAGTCGTCGCCGTCGGCAACTTGCTTGGCCGGCTTCTTCGATGCCAGCGCCACGCGCGTGGGCGCGGCCCTGAGCGGCGTCGGCGCCGCCGATGCCCTGCGCGGCGCGGCCACGGCCACCCGCGCCAACCCGGCGCCGTCGTTCAGTTTGAACACGCCGACCACTTCGCTCAAGCGCGCCGCCTGCTCCTGCATCGACTCGGCCGCCGCCGCGGCCTGCTCTACCAATGCCGCATTTTGCTGCGTGACCTGGTCCATCTGCGTGATCGCCACGTTGACCTGCTCGATGCCGTCGCTCTGCTCGGCGCTGGCCGACGTGATCTCGCTCATGATGTCGGTCACGCGGGTGATGCTGTCGACGATCTCCGTCATCGTCGTGCCGGCCTGGTTGACCAGCTGCGAGCCGGCCTCCACCTTGTCGACCGAATCGGTGATCAGCAGCTTGATGTCCTTGGCCGCCGCCGCCGAGCGGTGCGCCAGGTTGCGCACCTCGCTGGCGACCACGGCGAAGCCACGGCCTTGTTCACCGGCACGGGCCGCCTCGACCGCCGCGTTCAACGCCAGAATATTGGTCTGGAAGGCGATGCCGTCGATGACCGAAATGATGTCGACGATCTTGCGCGACGATTCGTTGATCGACGACATCGTGCCGACCACCTGCCCGACCACGCCGCCGCCCTTGATGGCGATGCCCGAGGCCGACTGCGCCAGCTGGTTGGCCTGACGCGCGTTGTCGGCGTTTTGTTTGACGGTGCTGGTGAGCTGCTCCATCGACGAGGCCGTCTCTTCCAGGCTCGACGCCTGTTGCTCGGTGCGCGACGACAGATCCTGGTTGCCGGCGGCAATTTCCGCCGACGCCGTGGTGATGGTATCGGTGCCGCTGCGCACCTCGCTAACGAGGCGCTGCAAGTTGCCGTTCATGTCGCGCAGCGCGCCCATCAGCTGGCCGGTCTCGCACGCCGAGTTCACCTCGATGGTGCGGGTCAGATCGCCGCCGGCGACGGCGGTGGCCACCGCGACGGCTTGCTGCAACGGCACCGAGACGATGCGGGCGATCCACAGCGCCAGCGCGATGCCGACCACAATGTTAATCAGCAGCAGCACGATCGACGTCGCGCGCGCGTTGTTGTACGTGGTGGCGGCGGCATCGCTGGCGGCCTCGCCGCCCTCGACATTCATCTTGACGAGTTTGTTCACCGCCTCGGCGAGCTGGCCCATGGTCTTGGCCGAGGAGCCACGCGACAGCGCGCGCGCCTCGTCCTTCTGGCCGCTGCCGGAAAATTGCACGATCTTATCGTGATCGACCTTGAAGGCGTTCCAGCCCTGGTCGAATTCGGTGATCAGCGCTTTTTCCTCGGGGCTGTTGATGAGCTTCTCGTAGGCTGCGCGGTGGGTCTTGAGGGTGGCCTCGGTCTCGGCCATGCGCTTTTCATACATGGCGTAACTGGCCGGCTGGTCGCTGATCATATGCGCCAGCTGCCAGCGGCGCATCTCGCCGATATCGGTGCGCAATTCCAGGGCCATGCGCACGCTGGGCATCCAGTTGTTCGCCAGATCGCTCGAGGCTTGGTTGACACGCGATGTCGACACCATCGACGCCAGGCCCATCACCAATGTCAGCAACAACACGACACCAAACGAGACTATCAATTTGGTAGCGATCCTAAGGTCATAAAACCATTTCACAGCGAACTCCCCAGACAGAAAAGACTGTCCAGTATGCAGCGATGCGTCAGGCCCGGCCAGCGTCGTGCGGGCGTTTGTATCCCATAAGCAACAAGAGCGTTCCATTCGCTAAACCTTGCGGCAAGCGCAAGATGTATCGATAGGAACGCCCTGTTTCTCCGCCGTCGGCGGCGGTATTACTGGTATTACAGCTTGCCGTTCAAGGTGACGAAGATCTGGCGCGGCGCGCCGGTCAACAAGGTTTGCGCGGTGCCGTTCGGATCGCGGGCCTGGAAGCCGTTCGAACCGATCGTGCTGATGTATTCCTTGTCGAGCAGGTTAGTCACGTTCACTTGCAGCGACAACTCCTTGAGCATGCCGAGCGACTTCATCTTGTAGCCGGCCGACAGGTTGGCCAGCCAGAACGACGGCACGCCGTTGTCGTTCATGTAGGTGTAGTAGCGCTTGCCGGTGAGCTTGCCGCCGACGCGGGCGAACCAGCTGCCCGTTTCATACGACGCCTCGGTGCTGAACAGGTTGCGCGGCGCGTTGACCACGGTCTTGCCGCTGACCGGCACCAGGGTGCTGCCGTCGAGGTAGTCCGACTTGTACTTCGAATCGTTGAAGGTGTACGAGTTGAACCAGCTGATTTCGCGGTTCAGCTTCCAGACGGCGATCGCTTCGACGCCCTTGGTGTCGACCTTGCCGACGTTGACGAAGGTCGACGGGCAACCGACGATGCCGGCGCAGGTGGCCACGCTGAGCTGGCGGTCGTCGAAGCGGGCATTGTAGACCGCCAGCGAACCCTGGATCGCGGCGCGCTTGAAGCGGTAGCCGAGGTCGACGTTGGTGGAGGTCTCCGGCTTCAGGCTGCCGACGCCGGCGTTGTAGGCTTCCTGGGTCTGCGAGAACGGGCCGCCGACGCCCGGCTGGTGCGCGCGCATGTTTTTCGAGGCCGAAGCGAACACTTCGTCGTCGGCGCTGAGGGCGTAGTTGACGCCGGCCTGCGGCAGGAAGTTCTTGTCGGCCGACAATTTGCCGGCGGCGCGGGTGCCGACGATGTTGCGGGCGGCGATGTCCACGCTCATGCTCTTGAAGCCGGCGTTGATTTTGAGTTTGCCGTCCATCAGGCTCAGGCTGTCCTGCACGTAATACTGCGACGTGGTGGTGATGAAGTTTTGCGCCCAGTCGGTGCGGAACGGATTGCGCAGGTAATACATCGTGTCGGCCGGCCCGGTGGCGGCGTAATAGTTGCGGCTGCCGGTGTGGTCGGAGCGCTCGCCCCAGGCGCCGGCGGTGACGGTGTGGTCGCCCAGGTTCCAGGTCAGGTCGGTCGTCACGCCATGGCGCTTGATCTCGTACTCGGTGGTGCGGATCGAGATCGGGTTGGCCGCGTCGGTGGCGACGTAAGGCGTGTACCAGTGGCCCTGGCCTTCGTTTTCGTGGTTGTAGACGGTGGTCTTCAATTCCAGCGACGGCGAGAAGTTCAGGTCCAGCGTCAGGCCGCCGAGCGAATCCTTGCGCAGTCCGCCGGCCGAATAATAGGCGTCGTCGAGGCTGTTGACGCCGCCGCTGAACTGGCCCTTGGCGGCGTTGACCGCGCGCTGCCAGTCGGGCTGGTAGTTGTCCCAATCATAACCGAGGCGGTTGAGCATTTCCTTCGACATATCTTGGTAGTCGATTTCCTTGCGGTCGGAATGGTTGAAGAAACCGGTCAGGCTGTTTTCACCGAAATTGAAGACGAAGCGCGAATTGATCTGATCCTGGTCCTGGCCGCCCTCGCCCTTGGTCTTGTCGGTGCGCTGGCGGGTGCCGCTGATAAAGGCCTTGACGGCGCCATTGATCAGGCCGGTATCGACGCGGGCGAAAGTGCGCGACGTCGAATCGCTGCCCAAGGTTTGCGAGAAGGTCAGGCCGCGCTCGTCGGTCGGCGCCAGCGTGAAGAACTGCACGGTGCCGCCCAGGTTGCTGGTGGAGGCGGTGCCGAGCGAGCCGGCGCCCTGCGACACTTGCACACTGCCGATGTTTTCCGACGAGATGGCGCGGCTGATGTGCAGTCCGTTGTTGTTGGCGTAGCTCATGTCGCCGAGCGGGATGCCGTCGAGGGTAAAGCCCAGCTGGCTTTGGTTGAAGCCGCGGATGCTGAACGAGGTCGACCACTCGTAAGCGCCGAACGGGTCGGCCGACTGGAAATTCACGCCCGGCAGCTTGTCCAGGACTTTGAGCGGGCTGGTGCCCGGCAGCGCTTCGGCCAGATCGGCCTTGTTGATATTTTGTACCTGACGCGACTGCCCGCGCCCGGTGATTTCCACCGACTGCATCGGACCGGCCGCATCGGCGGCGGCTCCGCTGTCGGCAGCGGCCACGTCAGCAGCATTGGCCACGTCCGCATGGGCCGCTTCGGCCGCGTAAGCTTGGAACGCCAGCGCTTGCAGGACCACCAGGCACAAAGGTTTCAGAGGGAAGCGCTGTTGCATGATTTGTTCTTCTTTCTTGCGGTTAGTGGGGGATTCAACTCGGAATCAACTCGCAATATTGTAGGAACTACATGTGACATAACGATGACCGCGTTGTGACATCTGAATGACATTAGACCATATTGCCGTGCAGATAGGGCA
>DASVTJ010000734.1:0-9134 GCA_036387635.1 Duganella sp. | reverse complement strand
TTGCTGGCGTCGCGCCGGCGCGCCGCGCTGGAAGCCGAGTGCTGCCTTGTGGAATAACGGCAACAGCAAGGCGCTGTGCGTCTCGATCCACGACGTCGCGCCCGCCACATGGCCGGCGTGCCAGCAATTGCTGCGCGCGATACGCGATGTCGCCGACATTCCGGTGACGTTGCTGGTGGTGCCGTGTTACCACGGCAGCGACCGGCGCGACAGCGGCTACGAAGCGATGTTGAGCGCGCTGCTGGCGCGCGGCCACGAGTTGGCGCTGCACGGATACCGGCATCTGGACTACGGTCCGCCGGCGTCGGGACTGGGCGAGCGCTGGCTGCGCGGCGTCTACACGCGTCATGAGGGCGAGTTCGCCGCGTTGAACGCGGCGCAAAGCGCGGTGTTGCTGGCGCTGGGGCTGGAATGGTTCGGCCGGCGCGGCTGGCCGGTCGACGGCTTCGTGCCGCCGGCGTGGTTGCTGGGCAGCGGCGCCTGGCTGGCGCTGCGCCAGGCGCCGTTCGCCTACACGACCACCTGGAGCCACTTCCATTTACTCGGGCCGGCGCGCCGGATCTGGTCGCCCAGCCTGGTGTACACGGCGCGCAACCGCAGCGGCCGGCAATTGTCGCCGCGCGTGGCGGCCGCACAGGCGGCGTGCATGGGCGCGGCCGGGCTGGTGCGCCTTGGCCTGCATCCGGCGGACGCCGGCCATCCCGGATTGCTACGCCACGCGCAAGATTTGGTGGCCGCGTTGCTGGAGTCGCGCGCGCCGATGACGAAGGCGGCGTTCGCACGAAAAAACCGGTCACTTGAATGATTTTTTTCAATTTTGTGTGGTAAAAATGCCGCATTTCTCACTACAATGCGTTGCATGAACACCTCCCTCAGCGCGTTTTTGCTTCTGTCGGCCGCCGCCGCGCCGTCCTTTGCCGCCACTTATTACGTTGCCCCCAATGGTAGCGACGGCGCCGCCGGAACGCAGGCGGCGCCGTGGGCCTCGATCGCCCATGCGCAAACGCGCGCGCTGCCGGGCGATACCGTCTATTTCCGTGGCGGTAAATATGCCTACACGGCGGGCGTGAACACTTGCGCCAGCCGCACCGCCATCGTCGACGCCATTATGCTCAACAAGAGCGGCGGTGCCGGCCAGCCGATCCGCTACTGGGCCTATCCGGGCGAGACGCCGGTGTTCGATTTTTCCGCGATGAAGGATGATTGCCGGGTCAAGGGTTTCACCGTCACGGCCAGCTGGGTCCATTTGAAGGGGCTGGAAGTGACCGGCGCGCCGCAGCAACCGGGCAACCGGCTCAACCATGAATCGTGGGGCGTGTGGAACAGCGGCAGCAACAACGTCTTTGAAACGCTTGATCTGCACCACAACATGGGGCCGGGGCTGTTCATCAAAAACGGCGGCAACAACCTGGTGCTCAACAGCGACTCGCACCACAACTACGATCCGTACACGTCGAACGGGGCCGGGCAGAGCGCCGACGGCTTCGGCGCCCACATCAAGGCCAACCAGCCGGGCAATGTATTCCGCGGCTGCCGCGCGTGGATGAATTCGGACGACGGCTTCGACTTGATCAACGCGTTTTCGCCGGTGACGATAGAAAACTCGTGGGCCTGGTCGCACGGCTATTTGCCGGGCACCACCACGCCGCTGGCGGCCGGCAATGGCAACGGCATCAAGGCCGGCGGCTACGGGCTGACGTATGCGGCCGACGGCGTCAAGCACACGGTGCGCTTCTCGGTGGCGTTCGCCAACAAGGCCGCCGGCTTCTATGCCAACCACCATCCGCTGGCGCTCGACTTCTTCAACAACACGGCGTTTAGCAACGGCGTCAACTACAACATGCTGGGCATCGCGCCCGATGGCTCGGGAACTAACCTCGGCAACCTGCGCAACAATCTGGCATACAAGGGCACGGCGACGTCCAACACGGCGGGCCTGAACATGCCCAACAACTCTTGGACGGTGCCGGTGCAAATCAGCGATGCCGATTTCGACAATGTGCTGGCCACCGGCTGGGACGCGAAACGCCAGGCCGACGGCAGCTTGCCGGCGCTGGGCAGCTTCCATCTGCGCGCCGGCAGCGATTTGATCGGCAAGGGCGTGAATGTCGGCTTGCCGTTCAAGGGCTCGGCGCCCGACCTGGGCGCTTTCGAAGCGCAATGAAAAAAACCGCCGGTGGCTCATGCATAATGCATGAGCCACCGGCGGCGGCAGGCGGATTACGCTACGCTAATCGCCCTACGTGTTTCCACCTTTTTGAGGCTTGCCGCTTAGTCGGCGAGCTTGGCCGCCAGTTGCTGCACCTTGGCCGGATCGGCTTTCACCGCCAGCGCGATGGCGCGGCCGTAGTTGGCGTCGGCCTTGTGGAAGTACGACAGCATCGCGTATTTGACGTTGTCATCCTTGACCTGGCCCAGGTCGCCCGCCAGATTGCTGATCAAGTTGGTTTGCTGCTCCGCCGTCAGCGAGCGGTAGAAGTCGCCCGCCTGCGCGAAGTTGCGTGGCTTGCTGGTGCGCGCCTGCTGCGTGGTGCCGGTCAGCTTCAACTCGGTGTACTTGTATTCGGCGTTGTCGGCCAGCGGCGCGTGGGCGCTAGGCTGGTAGTTGACTTCGCCTTTGCGGGCGCCACTGTTGGTCGCGCCGTCCTGGTTGTAGTTGGCCGCCGGCGTGCGTGGACGGTTGATCGGCAGTTGCAAGCCGTTGGCGCCCAGGCGGTGCAGCTGCGTGTCGGCATACGAGAACAGGCGGCCTTGCAGCATGCGGTCTTCCGACGGTTCGATGCCCGGCACCAGGTTCGACGGCGCCATCGCCGATTGCTCGGTTTCGAGGAAGACGTTGTCCGGGTTGCGGTTCAAAGTCATCGTGCCGACTTTGGTCTCTGGCACTTTCGGCCAGATCTTGGTGGCGTCGAGGCCGTCGAAATCGAGCTTGGCCAGCTGTTCCGGCTTGAGCACCTGCACATACAGGTCCCATTTAGGGAAGCGGCCTTCCTTGATCGCGGTGATCAAGTCGCCCGTCAGGTGGTTGAAGTCGCGTCCCTGGATTTCCGCCGCCTGCTTGGCCGTCAGCGTCTTTTCGCCTTGCAGCGTCTTCCAGTGGAACTTGACGTAGTTGACCTGGCCCTTGGCGTTGACGAATTTATACGCGTGCACGCTATTGCCGTCCATTTCGCGGTAGCTGGTCGGCGTGCCCTGGTCGGAGTACACGCGCGTGATCATGTGCGTCGATTCCGGCTGGTGCGAGAAAAAGTCGAAGAAGCGGTTCGGGTCCTGGATGTTGGTGTCCGGCGACGGCTTGAGCGAGTGCACCATGTCCGGGAACTTGATGGCGTCGCGGATGAAGAACACCGGCAGGTTGTTGCCGACCAGATCCCAGTTGCCTTCCTTGCTGTAGAACTTGGTGGCGAAGCCGCGCGGATCGCGCAGCGTTTCCGGCGAGTGGTTGCCGTGGATGACGCTGGAGAAGCGCACGAACACCGGCGTTTCCTCGCCCGGCTTGAACACGGCAGCGCGCGTCAGCTCGGAGATGTCCTTGCTGGCGACGAAGACGCCGTGGGCGCCGGTGCCGCGCGCGTGCACCACGCGTTCGGGCTGGCGCTCGCGGTCGAAGCGCTGCAGTTTCTGGATCAGTTGCACGTCTTGCAGCAGCACCGGGCCGTTGGGGCCGGCCGTCTGCGAATTCTGGTTGTCGCCGACGGGTGCGCCGTTGTCGCGCGTGAGCACCGTGGCCGGGCTGGCGGCCGGGGCGTTCTGGGCGACGGCGTGGCCGATGCCTGCAGCTGCCGTCAAGGCCATGACGGCCAGACGACAGGCGAGCTGGGTCGATTTCATAAACTACTCCTTTGATGTGTGAACGCCAACTCTAACGGCTGAGTCACAATTATCAAAATCAATTGTCTGTATGAAACCGATAGCTTTTATGATTGAGGTCGCTTTTAACAGTCTGGGTATGGCATGGGATTAACTGTTTTTGCCTCCGCTTGCGAGGCCGCTGGCGGCGCCGCTGGCGAACTGCTCGATTTTGCGGGTGGCGCCGGAGACGATCAGGATGTCATCCGGGCGCACCAGCGTCTCCGGCAAACCGTGCTGGAACTCTTGGCCGGCGCGCTTGACGCCGACCACGGTGATGCCGAAGTGCTCGCGCACGTGGGCCTGCGCCAGCGTTTTATGGTGCGTCATCGCCGGCGCATGGATCTTGGCGATGGCGAAGCCGTCGTCGAACTCGATGTAGTCCATCATGCGGCCGGTGATCAGGTGCGCCACGCGCTTGCCCATGTCGGCCTCCGGGTAGATGACGTGGTGGGCGCCGACGCGCTGCGCCAGTTGGCCGTGCTCCGGCGTCAGCGCCTTGGCCCAGATATCCTTGATGCCCAATTCCGTCAGCACCATCAGCGACATCAGGCTGGACGACAAGTCGGTGCCGATGCCGACGATGGCGTGCGAGAAGTCGGCCACGCCAAGCTGGCGCATGACGCTCTCGTTGGTCGAATCGGCTTGCACCGCATGGGTAAGCTTGTCGGCCCACAGCTGCACCAGGTCCGGGTCGCGGTCGATCCCCATGACGTCGTGGCCCATCTCCATCAGCGCGGCGGCGACGGCGCCGCCAAAACGGCCAAGGCCGACGACGACGATGCTGTCGCTGTCGGAAAACGTGAAACGCTCGGTGAAAATTTTACCCAACAATTGGATGCTCCTCGGGATAACGGTAAGGCAGGCGGCGTTCGCCCAGTACCAGCGACGCCGCCAGCGTGACGGTGCCGACCCGGCCCAGGAACATCAGCAGCGCGAGCGTCAGCTGGCCGCTCGGGGGCAGGCCGGGGGTAATGCCGGTCGACAGTCCGGCGGTGCCGAACGCCGCGACGACCTCGAAAATGATCTGGTCGGTGGGGAAGTCGGACACGTGCAGCAACACCAGCGTGCCCAGCGCCACGATGCCGCAGCCCAGCGCCACCACCGTGATAGCCTGGCGCTGCGCCGACGCGCCCAGACGGCGGCCGAAGGCCTCGGTGTCGGGGTGGCCGCGCACTTCGGCGATCACCAGCAGCGCCAGCACGACGATGGTGCCGACCTTGACGCCGCCGGCGGTGCTGGCGCTGCCGCCGCCGACGAACATCAGAAAATAATGCAGCGCCCACGATTCGGGCGTGAGGGCGGCGATATCGACGGCGTTGAAGCCGGCCGTGCGCGCCGCCACCGACATGAACGACGCCGATAGCAGTTTGTCGCCGAGGCCCATCGCACCGAGCGTGCGCGGGTTGGCCCATTCGAACAGCAGCACGCCGGCAAAGCCGCCGACCAGCAGCACCAGCGTGCCGACCAGCGTGAGTTTGGTGTGCATCGACCAGTGGCGCGGATCGCGTAATTTGCGCCGCAGGTCGTGCAGCACCGGGAAGCCGATGCCGCCGGCGACGATCGCGAGCATCAGCGGCGCCAGGATCAGCGCGTCGCCGGCGTAGCGCGTCACGCTGTCGGCGTGGATCGAGAAGCCGGCGTTGCTGAACGCGGAGACGGCGTGGAAGGCGCCACTCCACGCGGCGCGCGGCCACGGCAGGTCGTAGGCGAAATGCATGCGCAGCGTGAGCGCGGCAGCGATCAGCAGCTCGGCGGCGACCGTGACCACCAACACCAGGCGCGCCACGCTCGAGACGTCGCCCAGGCCCAGCGTGCGGGTCTCCATCTGGCTGATGAGCTTGGTGCGCAGGCGCGGCGAACTGTTGACCAGCAAGCCAAGCAAGGTGGCGGCGGTCATCATGCCGAAGCCGCCGAACTGGAACAGCGCCATGATCACGCCTTGGCCGAAGCCGGACCAGTAGGTGCCGGTGTCGACCACCGTCATGCCGGTGACGCAGACGGCCGACACCGATGTGAAGAAGGCGGCCAGCCAGGGCGCGCCATCGGCGCCGCCGGCGCGCGCGGCCGGCAGCATCAGCAGCGCGGTGCCGACGGCGATCGCCAGCAGGAAGCCGAGAGCGACCGCGCGCGCGGGGTGGAGCACGGTTCGCATCAGTAGTGGGTCGTCATAGTGAGGTCATGGCGGCGGACGGGATGTCGCTGAAATATGATGCAATTATCACGCAATTATATGCGACCGGCGCAGCTGCCGGACGGATGGCTTGCCGGTGGCCGCCATCGTTGGCGGGCGGGTGTTTGTGCATTCGTGCCGGCCCGCCGTCGCCGAGCAAATGCCGCCGCGCACCGGCGTCCAACTTTCCATAATGGCGGCGCCGGCAGAACATGGATTTCGGTTCGCGTGCACCTGCGGAATTGTTATTTCCATGAAGAATTGTAATTAAAATCAATGGCTTGCATCGTATTTTCCGGGCGTTGACAGCTGGCACAACCATTGCTATCTACCCGTACCCCGCGACGTTGCCGGGACAATAAAAACGGAGATGACAAAAGTGAAAAAAAAGCGCCCACTAACGCTATATATCCTGATCGCCATGGTTCTTGGCGTGGCCGTCGGCTACGCCTGCCACACGGCGTTCCCCGATAAACAAACCACGGCGGACATCGCCAGCCACATCTCCATCGTCACCGATGTGTTCCTGCGGCTGATCAAGATGATCATTTCGCTGCTGGTGTTCTCCACGCTGGCCGTCGGCATCGCGCACCTGGGCGACGGCAAGGCGGCCGGCCGCATCGGCATGAAGGCCATGGGCTGGTTCGTGATCGCCTCGCTGGTGTCGCTGACGCTGGGCATGGTGCTGTCGAACATCCTGCAACTGGGCGCCAATCTGGGCCTGCCGCTACCGCCGGCCGACGCCACCACCGGCCTCAAAACCGCGTCCTTCACGCTCAAGGAATTTGTCAGCCACATGGTGCCCAAGTCGCCGGTCGAGGCGATGGCCAACAACGAGATTTTGCAGGTGCTGGTGTTCGCGATCTTCTTCGGCAGCGCCCTGGGCGCGCTGGGGCAGTCGGCCGCCAAGCTCACCGCCGGCGTCGACCAGCTGGCGCAGGTCATGCTGCGCATCACCGGCACCATCATGAAACTGGCGCCGCTGGCGGTGTTCGCGGCGATGGCCTCGGTGATCACCACCAACGGCCTGGGTATCCTGGCGACGTTCGCCAAGTTCATGGGCGGCTTCTATCTGGGCCTGTTCTGCCTTTGGGGGTTGTTGATACTGGGCGGCTTCGCCTTCATCGGCAAGCGCGTGTTCCGCCTGCTGGCGCTGATCCGCGAACCGTTCCTGCTGGCGTTTTCCACCGCCAGCTCGGAGGCCGCCTATCCAAAACTGCTGGTGGCGCTGGACCAATTCGGCGTGCAGCGCAAGATATCGAGCTTCGTCATGCCGATGGGGTATTCGTTCAACCTCGATGGCTCGATGATGTACTGCACCTTCGCCGTGCTGTTCATCACGCAGGCCTACGGCATCGACCTGTCCTGGGGCACCCAGATCACCATGCTGCTGCTGTTGATGGTCACGTCCAAGGGCATCGCCGGCGTGCCGCGCGCGTCGCTGGTGGTCATCGCCGCCACGCTCAATCAATTCCATATTCCGGAAGCCGGCCTGCTGCTGCTGATGGGCATCGACCAGTTCCTGGACATGGGCCGCTCGGCCACCAACGCCGTCGGCAACGCCGTGGCCACCGCCGTCGTGGCAAAGTGGGAGGGCGCGCTCGATGAGGAGCAGCCGCCGCTGGCCGAACCCGGCCAGGAAAACATCGTCGCCAAGCGCGCGGCGTAAAGCTGCACGATGAAGTTCGCCAAAACAGTCACACCACAAAAGTAATTTCAGGAGATATAAAGATGCAAAAGAAAAAGATGCAAACGAAAGTCATGAGCGCCCTGGCGCTGGGTTTGTTGTCCTCCGCCGCCATGGCGCAATCGTCGGTCACCGTGTACGGCATCGCCGACGCCGGCCTGCTGGTCGAACGCGGCGCGCCGGCGGGTAACACGACCAAGATCGGCAGCGGCATCGCCTCCGGCTCGCGCATCGGCATCAAGGGCACGGAAGACCTGGGCGGCGGGATGGCGCTGGGCTTCGTGCTTGAAAACGGCAACAACCTCGATAGCGGCACCGCCGCCCAGGGCGGGCTGCTGCTGGGCCGCCAGGCCTTCCTGCGTTTGACCACGCCGGTCGGCGCGTTCGGCATCGGCCGCCAATATTCGCCGTTCTACAAGGTGCTCGACGCCGTCGCCGATCCCTTCGTCACCGGCCTGGCGGGTAACTCGCAAAATATCTTCGCCAATAATTCGCGGGTCGACAATTCGATCGAATACAGCACGCCGCAGGTGGCCGGCTTTTCGGCCGACGTGATGTACGGCGCCGGCGAAGTGGCCGGCGACAGCACCAGGAACCGCAACATCGCCGCCAGCGGCACCTACAGCAACGGGCCGCTGACGGTGGCGCTGGCGCATCAGCAGATCGACGACGCGCAAGCCGCCGCGCACAGCCGTAACACGATGCTGGCCGCGCGCTATCAATTCGGCGGCAACGTCACCGTCCACGCGGCCCACTCGCGCAACAAAAGCGTGCTCGATGTCGATAGCAAGGACTCGCTGCTCGGCCTGACGCTGGCGCTGCCGGTCGGCACGCTGCTGGTGTCGTACATCGACCATGACGACGAGTCGTCGCTGCGCCAGGATGCGCGCCAGGCGGCCGTGGCCTACCTGTATCCGCTGTCGCGCCGCACCGACTTGTACACCGCCTATGGCCATATCATCAACCGCAACGGCGCCGCTTTCCGCGTCGGCACGGCGACCGATAGCGGCACCGGCACCACCGGTTTCAACCTGGGCGTGCGGCATGTGTTTTAATAGCGGCTCGATGAATTTGGGTTAAGAGGGGTCTATGGCGGCAGCACCATCGCAAACAGCTGCGTCGACGCAATCGTTGCGATCGTCGCGGCGGCTGTGGTGGCGGCTTTCGCTGTGGGCGCTGCTGCTGGCCGGGTGCCTGGCGCTGGCGACATTGGCGTGGCGCTGGGCCGAGAACGCGGCCATCGAGCGGGTGCGCCTGGCCGGCGCGCAGCGGCTCGAGGGCTATGCGCTTAGCCTGGAAAACCTGCTGGCCAAGTACGACTTCCTGCCCGGCACCCTGGAACTGAACAAGGACGTCATCGCGCTGCTGCAAAAGCCGGGCGACGACGCGCTGAGGGCGGAGGTCAACGACTATCTGGAGCGCGTC
>DASVTJ010000733.1:0-1651 GCA_036387635.1 Duganella sp. | reverse complement strand
GCGCAGCGCATCGGGCACGTTCGGCACGGCGCCGATGTCGCCATACCATACGCGGCCGTCGCCACGGCCGATCGCCACCGTGTTCACCCACGGCGGCGCCACCTCGCGGCGCTGGATGGCCACGAATTCGTCGAGCGACCTGGCCTGGTTCCATTGGAAGTAATTGCGGAAGACGCGGAAATTGTCGGCGTTGACGTCGCGGATCGCCATCGCGTGTGTCGCGCCCCAGCCGAAGGCGCGGTTATGGCCGCCAAGATCGATCATCAAGCCGTGGCGCGTGCGGTAGAAGGTGCGCGTCAGCCGCCGCGCCTTGCCATCGTCGCCACGCACCTCGACACTCACTTCGCGCGCGGTCATCGCCTCGGTGCCGCCATCGACCTGATATCGGGTCGGGTCGGCCGGGTCCAGCGTGATATCGAACAGGCCGAAACGGCGCGCCGCCGACACCGTGTGGCTCCAGGCGACATGGTCGTTGAAGCCGATCATGATGATCGGCACGCCCAGGAACGAGGCGCCGGCGACGTCCAGCTGCCCCGGCAAGGTTAGGTGCATCTGGTAGAAACGGTCCGGCCCGCCCCAATACCAGTGCGGATTGCCGAACAATACGGCTTCATCGCCGCCGGTGGCCTCGCGCCCGAAGGCGAACATATTGCTGCCGATGCCGGGTTCGTCGCCGATCCCCTGCGCCAGCAGGCCGCGTAGCGCGGCGCCCTCCGGAGGTGCGGCTTGCGCCGCCGCCTTGTCGGGTGTGCCCGGTTTGGCGTTGGCGATTTCGGTGACGAATCTGGCGTAGCCGGCCGCGATCTGGGCCGCGTACATGCGCCGGTAGATATCGTTGGCGCCGATGTCGCGCACCCAGGGCTGCGCCAGGCACGCCTGCCCGCCCCCGCCCTGCCGGCTGCGGCGGGCATCGGCCAGATAGCGGTTGTAGCCGTCGGCGTAGCCCTCGACCAGTTCAGCCAGCGCCGCCGGATTGCTGTCGCGGTAGCGCGCCAGCATCGCGTCGTCGGCCTCCGAGCGGAAGAAGAAGTCCAAATCGACGTTCTTCGGCCGGCCGAAAGTGGCGTTGCGCGCCGGTTTTCCATCGGCCCCGAAGAACCACGCGCGCCGGCCCTCGTAGGTGACAAACGCCTCGGCCAGTGTGCACAGCGCGTCCTGCGCCTGCACGTAGCCGACGCCCACGCCCAGTTCTCGCCAGCTGTCGGCGCGCACGTGCGGGATGCCGTCGGTTGTGCGCCGTATCTCGACGCCGTCGATGCCATCGACACCGCCAGGCTTGACGCCGTTTTGCTCGCCGGCCTTCAAGGCCACGGCAGGCGTGGCGGCAGGGGTGGCCGCGTCTTGGCTGGCGTGCGCCGCCATCGGCAGCGCCAGCAGCAGCGCAAATAGCGCCGATACCGACAGCAGCGGCAGCGCGCGCAGGGAACGCCGGGCACGCAGGGAACGCCCCGCAGCCCACGCGTTCGGCGCCTTGGGCACGACGGTCATCGTCCCGGCCCTGCCGCGCTTGCGGCCATGCGCTCCAGTCCTTGGGACAGCGCCGGGAACAGGCTGTTGTTGAAGTTATTCCAGCGCAGTTCCAGGATCGTGTCCTGCGGCGCGATCTCGGTGGCCAGCACGTCATGGATCACCTCACCGGAATCGATGCCGT
>DASVTJ010000732.1:0-4282 GCA_036387635.1 Duganella sp. | reverse complement strand
TCCATTTCCACAAGGATAGAACATGATCGTCTTCATCACCGGCGCCACCGCCGGCTTCGGCGCCGCCATGGCCCGCACCTTCGTTCAAAACGGCCACAAAGTGCTGATCAGCGGCCGCCGCGAAGACCGCCTGCAAACGCTGTCGGCCGAGCTGGGCGACGCCGTGTTGCCGGTGGTGCTGGACGTCACCGACAAGGCCTCGATCAACAGCGCGCTGGAAGGCTTGCCCGCCGAGTGGCGCCAGATCGACGTACTGATTAATAACGCCGGCCTGGCGCTGGGCGTGACGCCGGCGCACGAATCGTCGCTGGACGACTGGGACACGATGATCGCCACCAACTGCGGCGGCCTGGTCGCCATGACGCGCGCGATCCTGCCGGACATGGTCAAGCGCGGCAGCGGCACCGTCATCAACCTCGGCTCGGTGGCCGGCGCCACGCCCTACCCTGGCGGCAACGTCTATGGCGCCACCAAGGCGTTTGTCGAGCAGTTCACACTGAACCTGCGCGCCGACCTGATTGGCACCGGCGTGCGCGCCACCAACCTGGCGCCCGGCCTGTGCGGCGGCACCGAATTTTCGAACGTGCGCATGAAGGGCAACGACGAAGCCGCCGCCAAAGTCTACGAAGGCACCGTGCCGCTGACGGCCGAGGACATCGCCAACACGGCTTACTGGATCGCCACCCTGCCGCCGCATATCAACATCAACCGCATCGAAATGATGCCGACTTGCCAAGGCTACGGTCCGCTCGCGATCAAGCGCAACGCCTAAAGCAGACGGCGGCCCACTCCCCAACAATTAGTAAGCGGTTGTTACAATCCTTGGCAAGTTGCCGAAAAACCGCTTAACTATCATCAGTGCAATCTTTGCGCGCCGAGTTGAAACCCCGCACAAGCGGCGGGGTCGACGGGCTTTTCACCGTCGAAGCTTCAACCAAAAGAACAAAATCGCGTAGAATGTTGCTCACTCCCACTTGCAATCATCACAACATGCCAGCAGAGTTCATCTGGAACGTCCGGGTCTATTACGAAGACACCGACGCCGGCGGTATCGTCTATTACGCGAACTATCTGAAGTTCTTCGAGCGCGCCCGAACCGAATGGCTGCGGCAGATCAATGTGAGCCAGCACGCTTTATTGCACGAACACGACGCCATGTTCGTCGTCAAAAGCGTCAGCGCGGAGTATCATGCGCCTGCGAAGCTTGACGACGTAATAAAATTGACACTTAGTATCGAAAAGCTGGGACGCGCCTCGCTCTCCTTTATCCAGGAGGCATGGTGCGGCGAGCAACTTCTGAACACGGCGCGCGTGAGAATAGCCTGCGTCGATTCGGCGCTGCGCCCACGCGCGGTGCCTCCAGCGGTTGCGGACAAAATGCGCAGCACCACCAACATCACCAAAACAGACTGATCAGACCGATAAACAATGAACGTCACCCAAGACCTCTCTTTCCTCGCCCTCATTTCCAATGCGCACCTGATCGTGCAGCTGATCATGGCGCTGCTGTTCATCATCTCGCTGACCAGTTGGACCTATATCTTCAGCAAATTGTTCTCGGTGCGCGCGGCGCGCCGCCAAACGATCGACTTCGAAAAAACCTTCTGGGCCGGCGGCAACCTGCACGCGCTGTACCAAAACGCCGGCAAGGACCGCGCCACCAGCGGCCCGCTGGCGCGCATCTTCGAAGCCGGCATGGGCGAGTTCATCAAAAGCAAGGCCGCGTACGCCGCCAGCCACGAGACCATCGACCACGGCGCCGTGCTCGACGGCGCCCGCCGCGCCATGCGCGCCGCCTTCCAGCGGGAGATGGACGTGCTCGAATCGCACCTGGCCTTTCTGGCGTCGGTTGGCTCGGTGTCGCCGTACATCGGTCTGCTGGGCACCGTCTGGGGCATCATGAACGCCTTCCGCGGCCTGGCCAACGTGCAGCAGGCAACCTTGGCCGCCGTCGCGCCCGGCATTGCCGAAGCGCTGATCGCCACCGCCATCGGCCTGTTCGCGGCGATCCCGGCCGTCGTCGCCTACAATCGTTTTTCGCACGATATCGATCGTTTGGCGATCCGCTTCGAAAGTTTCGTCGAAGAGTTCTCCAACATCCTGCAACGTCAATCGCGTTAAGAAGGTAGAGAGATCATGGGTTCTTCTTTCTCCAGCAGCATGCGCGGCGGCCGCGGCCGCAAGCTCAAGTCCGAAATCAACGTCGTGCCGTACATCGACGTCATGCTGGTATTGCTGATCATCTTCATGGTCATGCCATCGGCCACCGATCCGAGCATCGTCGACTTGCCGAACGCCGAAAAATCGACCAAGCCGCCAAGCGACTACGTGCAAATCGTCATCAAGCCGAACGGCGCGCTGTCGATCGGCGTCAAGGGCAAGGGCGAAGACGCGCCGGAGACGGCGCCGAACCGCGACGCGCTGGTCAAGAAACTGCGCACGCTGCACGCCGAGCACCCGGAATACCCGGTGCTGATCGCCGGCGACAAGGAAAGCAAATACGACGACGTGATCCAGCTGATTTCGGAAGCGAAGAAGATGGGCATCAACCGGGTCGGCTTGTCCACCAAATAACTAGTGCAGACGATGAAACCCGCAACCGCAGGCGGCCCGTACAAGGTGCCGCGACATAACGAAGGCTGGCGCTCCGTCGCGCTGGCCGTGGCGATGCACGCGGTGCTGCTGCTGTTCCTGTGGGTCGGCGTGAGCTGGCAGAACACCGAACCGACCGAAGTGCAAGCCGAAATCTGGGACATGAAGGTGCAGGACGCGGCGCCGGCAGAGCCGACGCCGCCGCCAAAACCGGAACCCGAACCGGAGCCGGAGCCGGAACCTGTGCGCGCGCCGGTTGTGAAAGCCCCGCCGCCGCCACCGCCGGTGGCCGAAAAGACGCCAGCGCCGAAGGAACCGGACATCGCCCTGGAACGTCTGAAGGCCAAGAAGAAACTCGAAGAGAAAAAGCTGGCCGAAGCCAAGGAAGCCAAGCTGAAGCAGGAAGCCGAAGACAAGCTGGCCAAGCAGGAAGCCAAGAAGCTGGCCGACAAGAAACTGGCCGAGCAAAAGACCAAGGAAGAGAAGCTTGAAAAGCTGAAAGAAGAGAAGCTCGAAAAGCTGAAGGAAGAGAAGCTGCAAGCGGAAAAAGAACAAGCCGAGAAAGAAAAGAAGGAGCTGGCCGAGAACAAGAAAAAAGCCGCCGCCGAGAAATTGGCGAAGGAAAAAGCCGAGAAAGCCGAGAAGGCCGCCAAGGATAAAGCGTTCGCTGCGGAAATGAGCCGCATCACCGGCTCGGCCGCGAAGGGCTCGACCGGCACGGCCGCGCAATCGACCGGCGGCAAGGTCGACGGCGGCTACAAAGCGGCCGTCATCGCCAAGATCCGCAGCAACCTGGTCTACGGCGCCATCGACGACAGCCTGAAGGCGACGTACCAGATCACCCAGTTGCCATCCGGTGAAATCATCGGCGTGCGCAAGGTGAAAGGCAGCGGCTCAGCCGCTTATGACAGCGCCATCGAGAACGCGATTGCCAAATCGTCACCACTCCCTAAGAAGAAAGATGGTACGGTAGAACGCGAAATTACAGCCGACTTCAACATGAAGGATATGCACTGATATGCAAACCAAACTCAAACACGTCATCCTCTACGCGGGCTTGACCATCGCCGCCACCATGGGCGCGGCCCAGGCGCAAATGCGCATCGAAATTTCCGGCGTCGGCAGCAACCAGATCCCGGTCGCCGTGGCCGGCTTCGCCAACGAAGGCGTGTCGCCGCAAAAGATCTCGGCCATCATCAAGGCCGACCTTGAGCGCAGCGGCGCCTTCAAGGTCATCGACGCCGGCACCATCACCGACGTCAACAACATCGACTACAGCGCCTGGAAAGGCAAAGGCGCCGACGCGCTCGTCGTCGGCACGGTCGACGCGCTGGCCGACGGCCGCTACGACGTGCGCTACAAGCTGCTCGACACCGTCAAGCAGACCAAGATCTCCAATTTAGACAAGGCCGTGACGGCGCAGTTCACCCGCCTGTCGGCCCACCTGATCGCCGACGACGTCTATTTTAAATTGACCGGCATCCGCGGCGCCTTCGCCACCCGCATCTCGTACGTCAAGCAGGAAGGCCGCAACTACCAGCTGCTGGTGGCCGACGCCGACGGCGAAGGCGAGCAACTGGCGCTGCGCTCGAACGAGCCGATCATCTCGCCATCGTGGTCGCCCGACGGCACCAAGGTCGCCTACGTCTCGTTCGAACAGAAAAAGCCGGTGGTCTACGTGCAAAACCTG
>DASVTJ010000731.1:0-5291 GCA_036387635.1 Duganella sp. | reverse complement strand
CGACGGCTGCGGATAGATGCTCTTATCGAGGCCGTAGGTGATGGTGCGCGTCTTGTGTTCGAAGCGCTTGAGCACCGGCGAGGAGGCGAGGTAGTTCGGCGAGGTGGCGACGATGGTGTCGACGCTGCGCAGGAAGCGGCGCTTGAGCGGGCTGTAGACGCGCAGCAGGTTCTTCTGGCGCACGATGTCCGAGTGGTAGGTCACCACGCTCGGTTTGGCGATGCGCGCCATGAAGTGGGCGATGTCCATGAACGGCCACGGGAAATGGTAATGGATCACGTCGGCCTTGCGCGCCAGGCGCGCCAGCTTGCGGATGGCGGCGAACGAAAAGCCGGTCGAAGCGATTTCGAAGTCGAGCCGCACCCGGTGCACGGTGTGGCCTTCGAACTCGATTTGCGCCGGGCCGCCGCTGCGGGTCAGCGTCAACACTTCGTTGGTCACGCCGAGGTGGCCGGTGCCCACGCACATCTGGCGAATGACTTGCTCGATGCCGCCCCAGGTATCGGGGTAGTAGGTCTTGTAGAAATGGAGGACGCGCATGGCTGGTTTGGTAGGGCCGACCCGGTTGCTGCTAAGTGCCAGCCGGGTGAAGCCGATTAGGTGACGTTGGTGCTGCGTTAATGTGACAGGACGTGATGATACACGGCGGCGGTACGGCGGGCCGCTTCGTCCCAGGTCAGCTCGAGCGCGCGGCGCTGGCCGGCGGCGATGCAGCGCGCCCGCAGCGCGTCGTCGCGCACGATGGCGATCATGGCGGCGCTCATCTCCGGCACCGACTCGGGATCGAATTCCAGCGCGGCGCCCTGCGCCACTTCCGGCAGCGAGGTGGCGTTGGAGGTCGCCACCGGCACCCCGCTGGCGAAGGCCTCGACCACCGGCAGGCCGAAACCCTCGTACAGCGACGGGAAGACAAAGGCGCCGGCGCCGGCGTACAGGTGGCGCAGCTGGCCGTGGTCGGTCAGCTGGTCGAGCCAGACCACGTTCTCGCCGTTCTGGCGCGCCGCCTTGAGCCGCGCCACCAGGTCTTCGCTGCGCCAGCCGGGCGCGCCGACGACGACCAGCTGGCGCGCCGCGCGCAGCACCGGCGGCAGCGCCAGATAGGCGTCCAGCAGGCGCCCGATGTTCTTGCGCGGCTGTAGTGTGCCGACAAACAGGAAGTAGCCGGCGCGCAGGCCATATTGCGCCAGCGTGGCATCGCGCTCGGCGGCGGCCGGCGTCTCGAACCACTCGGCGCCAACGCCGTGGTGCACCACGCTGATGCGGCGCTCGTCGACGCCGAAGCAGTCGACCAGTTCGCGGATCGAATAGTGCGAGCCGGTGATCACATGCCGGGCCTTGCGCGCCGCCTTGGCCTGCAGCCAGTTCTTCAGGCCGCGCAGCCGCGGGCGCACCCATTCGGGATGGCAGATCGGCAGCGCGTCGTGCAGCGTCGCCACCACCGGGCAGTCCATGCGCACGATGCGGTAGTCGGTGGCGTGGAACAGGTCCAGCGGCGCCGGCGCCAGCCGGCTGACGTTGAGGTGGACGCTCGACGGCAGGATCAAATCGCCGAGCGTGGCCAGCGGATACGACAGCGGCAGCGCGCGGCCCAGCGTCAGGCGCGCGGCCTGGCCGGGCGGCGCGAACGAAAACGGCAGCACCTCGACGCCGGCGCGCGGCAGGTGGCGCAGCAGCGCGCTGCTGTAGACGCCGATGCCGTCGAGGCGGCCGCCGGTCAATCCCGGCTCGGCCATCGTGGTCGACAGACCGACCCGCAGCGCCTTGCTCATGCCTCGTACATCCAGCGCAGCGTGTCGGCCAGCGGCGGCGCCGCGACCGGACCGGCGACGGCGGCCAGGCGGCGGTTGTCGCCGACCAGCCGCACCACTTCGTTGGCGCGCACAAAGGCGGGATTGACGTGGACGTTGATCTTGTAGCCGGCGATAGCGTTCATCATCTCGAGCGCCTCGCCCAGCGACCAGGCCTGGCCCGAACAAATATTAAAAGTCTGGCCGACGGCGGCCGGTGCGGCCAGCAGGCGGCGGTAGCTGCGCGCCACGGTGCGCACGTCGGAGAAATCGCGCCACACGTGCAGGTTGCCCAACTCGATGTCGGCGGCCTTGCGGCGGAAATGGGCGACGATCTTCGGCAGCAGGAAGTTCTCGTGCTGGCCGACGCCGGTGTAGTTAAACGGCCGCACCACGATCAGCGGCAGCTTGTCCTGCCACAGGCGCGCCATGTATTCCATGGCCAGTTTGCTGACGGCGTAATCGTTGGCCGGGGCGGCCGGCACGTCCTCGCCGATGACGCCGACGTCGGTGTTGCCGTAGATGTTGGCGCTGGAGGCCAGCAGCACCGCCGACGGTTTTTGCTCAAGGCCGGCCAGCGCCTCGAGCAAATTGCGGGTGCCGGCGACGTTGACGCGGTAGATCTGCTCGACGTCGCCGTGGCCGACAAAGGCGATGGCGGCCAGGTGCGCGACGACGTCGGGCCGCACCTGCTGCACCACCGCCGCCAGGCCGGCGCGGTCGTTCAAGTCGACGGCGAAGCGGCCGTCGCCCGGCGTGCCGTCGGGTGACACGGTGCCGAACACCTGGTAGCCGGCGGCAAGGAGCTCCTGCTCCAGATAGCGGCCGGTAAAGCCGGACAGGCCGGTGATGAACGCCCGCTTGCCGGCGCCTTCGCCGCCTTTTGCGCCCTCGCCTTCCACCATCGCGGCCGTCACCGTGCCCGCCTTAGAAGGAGAAGCCGGCTTTGTTGCGGCGCAGGTCGGCGTCGACCATCATCTGGCACAGCTCTTCGAGCGTGGTCTTCGGCTTCCAGCCCAGTTTTTCGGTGGCCTTGGCCGGGTCGCCGATCAGCAGCTCGACTTCGGCCGGACGGTAGAACTTCGGATTGACGCGCACCAGCACCTTGCCGGTTTTCTTGCAGGTGCCGATTTCATTGTCGGCCGCGCCGCTCCACTCGATGGCCACGTCGATCGCCTTGAAGGCCATGCTGACGAAGTCGCGCACGGTCTCGGTGCGGTTGGTGGCCAGCACATAGGTGTCCGGCTCGTCGGCCTGCAGGATGCGCCACATGCCTTCGACGTATTCCTTGGCGTAGCCCCAGTCGCGCTTGGCGTCCATGTTGCCCAGTTCGAGCACGTCGAGCTGGCCCAGATGGATCTTGGCGACCGAGTCGGTGATCTTGCGGGTGACGAACTCGCGGCCGCGCAGCGGCGACTCGTGGTTGAACAGGATGCCGGACGAGCCGAAGATGCCATACGATTCGCGGTAGTTCACGGTCATCCAGTGGGCATACAGCTTGGCCACGCCGTACGGGCTGCGTGGGTAAAACGGGGTATCTTCTTTTTGCGGCACGGCCTGCACCTTGCCGAACATTTCCGACGTCGACGCCTGGTAGAAGCGGATCTTCGGATTGACGATGCGGATCGCCTCGAGCAGGTGGACGGGACCGACGCCGGTGATTTCGGCGGTGGTGAGCGGCTGGTCGAACGACACGCCGACGAAACTTTGGGCCGCCAGGTTGTACACCTCGTCCGGCTGCACGGTCTGCATCAGGCGGATGCTCGACGACAGGTCGGTCAAGTCGTATTCGACCAGGTTCAGGTTCGGATGCGACTGGATGCCCAGTTCATCGATCCGCCAGAAGTTCACGGAACTGGTGCGACGATAGGTGCCGGTGACCTCATAACCCTTTTCCAGGAGCAGTTCGGCCAGATAAGCGCCATCTTGCCCGGTGATGCCCGTAATCAGGGCTTTTTTTGTTTTCGTCATGGTGTGTGGCTGCTAATTGTAAGATAAAAATTGTCGGCTATTGTAACAGGGTCGTTACATGGTGCGGCTTGCGGGGGAAGCGAACATTACAGAAATTACATCCTGTTACAGACCCCGCGCCATGAAAAAACCGGCCGCGCTCCGGGGGGGGAGTGCGGCCGGTTTGGTGCGGAGCGCGGCTTAGACTTTGCGTTGGGCCACCGAGTCGACCACGCACAGCGCCGTCATGTTGACGATGCGGCGCACCGTCGCCGACGGCGTCAGGATGTGCACCGCCTGGGCGCAGCCGAGCAGGATCGGGCCGACCGCGATGCCGTTGCCGGCCGCCGTCTTCACCAGGTTGTAGGCGATATTGGCCGAGTCCATGTTCGGCGCCACCAGCAGGTTGGCGTCGCCGGTCAGCGTCGATTCCGGCATGATGGCGTGGCGCAGCTTGGAGTCGAGCGCGGTGTCGCCGTGCATCTCGCCGTCGATCTCCAAGGTCGGATCGAGCTGTTTGACCAGCGCCAGCGCGGCGCGCATCTTCTGCGCCGATTCGCTGTTGGACGAGCCGAAGTTCGAGTGCGACAACAGCGCGGCGCGCGGCGACAGGCCGAAACGGCGCATCTCCTCGGCCGCCATCACGGTGATGGCCGCCAGCTCGTTGGCGTTCGGGTTCTCGTTGACGTGGGTGTCGACCATGACGAGCTGACGATCCGGCATGATCAACACGTTCATCGCCGCGTAGACGCAGGCGCCTTCACGCTTGCCCAGCACCTGGTCGATGTAGTGCAGGTGCAGCTGGGTGGTGCCGAAGGTGCCGCAGATCATGCCGTCGGCGTCGCCCTTCTTGATCATCATGGCGCCAATCAGGGTGTGGCGGCGGCGCATTTCCAGCTTGGCGTATTCCTGCGTCACGCCTTTGCGGCTGGTCATGTCGTAGTAGGTCTGCCAGTAGTCGCGATAGCGCTCGTCGTGGTCCGGGTTGATGACGTCGAAGTCGACGCCATGCTTGAGGCGCAGGCCGAACTTGGTGATGCGCGTCTCCAGCACGGCCGGACGGCCGACCAGGATCGGGCGCGCCAGCTTCTCGTCGACGATGACCTGCACCGCGCGCAGCACGCGCTCCTCTTCGCCTTCGGCGTAGACGATGCGTTTGAGTTCGGCGGCGGTGCTCTTGGCCACCTGGAACAGCGGCTTCATGAAGGTGCCGCTGCGGTAGACGAATTGCTGCAGGCTGTCGGCGTACGCTTGCAGGTCCTTGATCGGACGCGTCGCCACGCCCGACTCCTCGGCCGCCTTGGCCACGGCCGGCGCGATCTTGATCAAGAGGCGCGGATCGAACGGCATCGGGATCAGGTACTCGGGACCGAACGACAGGTTGGTGAAGCCGTAGGTGGTGGCGACGATGTCGGACTGCTCGGCGTGCGCCAGTTCGGCGATCGCGTGGACCACGGCGATCTCCATCTCGCGCGTGATGGTGGTGGCGCCGCAATCGAGCGCGCCGCGGAAGATGTACGGGAAGCACAGCACGTTGTTGACCTGGTTCGGATA
>DASVTJ010000730.1:0-1726 GCA_036387635.1 Duganella sp. | reverse complement strand
AAGTGGCTGCCAAAACCACCAGAGCGTCTGCCAAGGCGGACAATGCGCAAGACAAGGCGGAAGTTCGCACAGCGGGCGCCGCGCCTGTCGTCAGCCAGACCACCGATGCGGCTGCACTGGCCGCCATCGACACGTCGGGCTATGTGCTGCCCTCCGTGAAAGTCCCGGGGCGCCGCGGTCGCAAGCCAAAAGAATTCACCCCCGAAAACGACGAAGTCGCCGCCCTGAACGCGGTCGAGCGCGCCGAACTGAAAGCCGTCGACAAGGCCAAGGCCAAGGACCGCAAGGCGAAAGAAAAAGCCCTGCTGAAAGACGCGTTCGCATCGGACACCGAAGCGAGCGAAGAAGAGATCGAGATCCGGCGCCAGAAGCTCAAGACGCTGATCAAGAACGGCAAGGAACGCGGTTTCCTGACCTACGCGGAAATCAACGACCACCTGCCCGACAACATCGTCGATCCGGAAGCGATCGAAGGCATCATCGGCACCTTTAACGACATGGGCATTGCCGTGTATGAACACGCGCCCGATGCCGAAACGCTGCTGCTGTCCGATAACGTTGCCACCGTCACCAGCGACGACGAAGCCGAGGCCGCTGCCGAGGCGGCGCTGTCGACCGTCGACTCCGACTTCGGCCGCACCACCGACCCGGTCCGCATGTACATGCGCGAAATGGGCTCGGTCGAACTGCTGACCCGCGAAGGCGAAATCGAAATCGCCAAGCGCATCGAAGACGGCCTGCGCGACATGATCCAGGCCATCTCGGCCTGCCCGGTCACGATCGCCGAAATCATCTCCGCCGCCCAGCGCATCGAAGCCGACGAAATCAAGATCGACGAGATCGTCGACGGCCTGGTCGAAGAAGAAGGCGCGGAAGAAACCTCGCCGTCCGCCGTCGGCCCGAGCGCCGGCGAAGGCGACGAGGACGAGGAAGAAGAAGCCGAGGACGAGGAAGAGGGCGAGGAAGAAGAAGCCGCCGCCACCCCGGGCGCCGCCGGCTACTCGGCCGAACAGCTCGAAGCGCTGAAAATGGCCGCACTGGGCAAGTTCGGCACGATCGAACAGCAGTTCGACAAGATGCGCAAGGCCTACGAGAAGGACGGCTACAACTCGAAAGCCTACGTCAAGGCGCAGGAAGCGATCTCCGACGAACTGCTCGGCATCCGCTTCACGGCGAAAGTCGTGGAAAAGCTGTGCGACACGCTGCGCGGCCAGGTCGACGAAGTGCGCCACATCGAGAAGCAGATCCTGGACGTGGCCGTGAACCGCTGCGGCATGCCGCGCGCCCACTTCATCAAGGTCTTCCCGGGCAACGAGACGAACCTGGAATGGGTCGACGGCGAAGTCAACGCCGGCCACGCCTACAGCGCCATCCTCGGCCGCAACATCCCGACGATCAAGGAGCTCCAGCAACGCCTGATCGACCTGCAGTCACGCGTCGTGCTGCCGCTGCCGGACCTGCGCAACATCAACCGCCAGATGGCGGCCGGTGAAATGAAGGCCCGTAAAGCCAAGCGCGAGATGACTGAGGCCAACCTGCGCCTGGTGATCTCGATCGCGAAAAAGTACACGAACCGTGGCCTGCAGTTCCTCGACCTGATCCAGGAAGGGAATATCGGCTTGATGAAGGCGGTCGATAAATTCGAATACCGCCGCGGCTATAAATTCTCGACCTATGCGACGTGGTGGATCCGCCAGGCCATCACCCGCTCGATCGCCGACCAGGC
>DASVTJ010000729.1:0-5383 GCA_036387635.1 Duganella sp. | reverse complement strand
GCCGGAGCCGTTGGCCGACAAAGTGCGGATCAGTTGCTCGGTGCTGGTGATGCCCTGCTTTTCGATGGTGTCGTAATTGATCACCTGCACCGGCAACGCGCCCTCCTTCGCCACCCGTTTGATGCTGCTGCCGGTGATTTCGACCCGCTGCATGCCGGCCTCGCCGCTTTGCGCGAACACCGGCGCCGCCACCAACCCCGCCATCCCAGCCATCCCCATCGACGCCATCATGTGCGCCAGTTTCTTAAGCTTCACGGCCTCTCCCTGTTTGATTGCAGCTGTAACGGAATCGGCCGCCGGCGATATCGTCGCATCGGGCTGTCCGCCCAATTCCGGTTGCGACCCGGGGTTTTTTATGACTACCTGTCCGGGCGGCTCAGAGCAGAATGCCAGCCGGAAGGACTTTTCGGAATGGCATTTGTATCATTTTTGCCACGGAGGAAATAATAAAAGCTGGTGCCACGGGTTCGGCCCCGGTTCGCCGGTGGCTGCGGCTGTTCGTATTGCGGCGTCTGCTATGGCAGCAGCGCCGCGCGCACGCTGCCCGCGCAGCTATCCAACAGCGCTTGCGCCTCGGGCGCAGGCATCTGCTTGAGCAAGGCGACGATGGCGACTTTGACGTGGAAGCCGCATTGGGCCAGCGCCGCGCGGGCGCTCGCCTCGTCGGCACCGGTCGCGTGCATCGTCAACGCGACGGCGCGCTGGACCAGCTTGGCGTTGGTCGGCTTCATATCGACCATCAGGTTGCCGTAGACCTTGTGCAGCCGCACCATAATGGCGCTGGAGAGCGTGTTGAGGACGATTTTCTGCGAGGTGCCGGCCTTCAGGCGGGTGCTGCCGGAGATGACTTCCGGTCCGGTATCGAGCGTGATGCCGAATTCGGCCTGCGTGACCACCGGCGCGCCGACATTGTTGGCGATGCCCACGGTCAGCGCCCCGCTGGCGCGGGCGGCGGCCAGCGCGCCCAGCACATAAGGCGTCACGCCGGACGCGGCCAGCAGGATGACGACGTCGTTGTGCTGCGGCGCCAGCGCGGCGAGGTCCGCCCCACCCTGCGCGCTATCGTCCTCGGCACCCTCGACCGCCCGGAACATCGCGCCCTTGCCTCCTGCCAGCAGCGACAGCGCCCGCTCGTGCGGCCAGGAAAAAGTAGGATACAGCTCGACACCGTCCAGCACGCCGAGCCGGCCCGAGGTGCCGGCGCCGACATAGATCAGGCGCCCGCCGGCGGCGATGCGGGGCACGGCGGCCTCGACGACGGCGCCGATCGTCGCGGCCGCCTGCCGCACGGCCGAGACGGCGTTGAATTGGTCGGCGATCAGGGCGGCAACCAGATCGGCCACCGGATACTGGTCCAGGCCGGCATGTTCCTGGTGGGGGATTTCGGTTCTGAGCATCGTCATGCCTCGATGGGTTCGATGGGCGATGCTTGCAGTGTAATCGTCAAACGGGCGCAGGCGGTGCGAAACCGTACCAAACGCGGTTCAAACAGACATCAAGCGTTGCCGTGCGCGCACGCTTTGAACGTGCCGCACGGGAGGGTTTCTTTGTTGGCAGTTGCCGCCGCCCCACAGTATGCTGTGTCGTATCACCATGAAACATACGGGATCGGGATGAGACCGGATAACGTCAAGGCTGTTGAAACCTTCGAAGCTTTCGAAGCCGTCGAGGCCGCGCAGGTTGCCGTTTCGCCGACGGCGGAGGGCGCGCCATGAGCGAAATCATCGTCATCGGCGGTGGCGTGGTCGGCCTGACGTCGGCCTGGTGGCTGGCCGAGGCCGGCTTCCAGGTGTGCCTGGTCGAGCGCGAGGCCCAAGTCGGCAGCATGGCCAGTTACCGTAATGGCGGCCAGCTCAGCTATCGCTACGTGCGTCCGCTGGCCGACGCGGGGGTGCCGCTGAAAGCGCTGGGTTGGCTGTTCCAGCAGGATGGTCCATTGCGTTTCCGGCCGGAAGCCGACCTTCGGCAATGGCGATGGCTGGCACAATTCCTGCGCAACTGCAACGCCGACAGCAACCGCCGCACCACCGCGACGTTGCTGAAGCTCGGCGAGCTGAGCCGCATGGCAATGGCGGAGTTGGCGTCGACGCTGCCGCCATCGGAGTTCGCCTGGCGCGAGGCCGGCAAGCTGGTGGTCTACCGCAGCCGCGCGCTGTTCGAGCGCGCCGCCGGCCTGGCCGCCGCCGATGCCGATGCCGTGGCGCTGTCGGCGGCCGAGTCGGCCGTGCGCGAGCCGGCGCTGGCGTCGCTGCGGGACGTCATGGCCGGCGGCATCTTCAACGCCGGCGAGGCGGTGGCCGACTGTTACGCCTTTTGCCTGGCGCTGGAATTGCGACTGCGCGCCCATCCCAACTTCCTGGGCGTGGCGCACGCCGACGTGCACGCGCTGATGGTCGAGCGCGGCAAACTGGGCTGGCTCGACACCTCGGCCGGAAAGATGCGTGCCGATCACTATGTGCTTGCCGCCGGCATCGACAGCCGCGATCTGGCGGCCAGCGCCGGCATTTACCTGCCGTTGTACCCGCTCAAAGGCTACAGCCTGACGGCGCCGATACGGGCCGGCGACCTGGCGCCCGACATCAGCGTGACGGACTTTGAACGCAAGGTTTTATATGCGCGTATCGGCGGGCGCCTGCGGGTGGCCGCCATGGTCGACCTGGTCGGCGCCGGCCGCGCCGTCGATCCGGACCGCCTGCGCAGTTTGGTGCGGGTGGCGAAGCAAGCCATGCCGGGCGCCGCCGACTACGACGGCGCCGAAACCTGGGCCGGGTTGCGTCCGGCCACGCCGAACGGCGCGCCCATCATCGGCGCGACGCGCTACGCCAACTTGTGGATCAACGTCGGCCACGGCCCGCTCGGCTTCACTTTCGCCTGCGGTTCCGCCGCGTTGCTGTCCCGGCTGCTGCGCGGCGAGGCCGCGCCGTTCGCGCTCGACGGGCTGACGTTGAAACGCTGAGACGGCGCGCCCACCGTCTGAGCGTGAAGCGTGCAATGGGCAGCGTGCGGCGGGCACGCCGCCCTTGTAATGATATCGTTTTGCTATGTACTCCAGTAACTCAGTCCTGTCCTACATCCACACTGCGCGCGCACCTATATCTCGACTGTCGTTGCGGACGCATGATTCACCTTGTTCCCGCGGCACATAACACGGGACTTGATTAACCAATTGGAGACCACCATGAGCTACCTCGATCGCGATACCTATGGCATTTACACTGACATCGAAGGCGGCAGCGGCCCCGGCCCACGCTTGATGGGCGCCGATACGCTGATCGGTGAAGATGTCTACAACCGCCAGGAAGAAGACCTCGGCGATATCAAAGAGATCATGCTGGACATGCGTGAAGGAAAAGTAGCCTACGCCGTGCTGTCCTTCGGCGGCTGGCTGGGCATGGGCGACAAGCTATTCGCCGTTCCATGGGAGGCACTGCAACTCGATACCGTCAACAAGCGCTTCCTGCTGGACGTGTCGAAAGACCACTTGAAGAACGCTCCAGGCTTCGACAAGGACAGTTGGCCCGACATGGCCAGCGCCGAGTTCAGCACCCAGATGCACGATTTCTACGGCACGCAGCAGAACATGACCGGCGCGCGCACCGCCAGCGGCAGTGTGATGGGCGCGGGCAGCGCCAGCCTGCAGAGCGATCCGGGTTACACCAGCAGCCAGACCGGTTCCGGCAGCGGTAACTTGTAATACCGACAAGTCGACGGGCTTGAGGGGCCCGTTTGACTGCTGCCCGATTCGCCTCAAGGTCTGCCGTCCGCATGCCTTGAGGCGTTTTGTTGTATTGTGTAACTGTCTTAATCAAAACGCACCAAGATCGGGCTTCTCCTCTGGCATGCTTCTTGATAGAAGATAAATGTAAACACAGAGGAACGTTCCACATGTCAAAATTTTTCAACGAAATGACCGCAGATGGCCTGGCTCATCATGACAGCGCCGAAGTACGAGAACATTATCGCGAGTTTTGCGTCTGGCTGCAGCGCCAGTCGGCCGAAACCATCGAACGCAAACGCGCCGAAGCGGACCTGACTTTCCGCCGGGTCGGCATCACCTTCGCCGTGTATGGCGACGACGCCGGCACCGAGCGCCTGATCCCGTTCGACACCATCCCGCGCATCATCCCGGCCGCCGAGTGGAAAAAGATGGAAGCCGGGCTGGTGCAGCGGGTCAAGGCGTTGAACATGTTCATTCATGACATCTACCACGACCAGAACATCGTCAAGGCCGGCCTGATTCCTGCCGAGCAGATCTACAAAAACGCCCAGTACCGTCCTGAGATGCAAGGCATCAACGTCGCTTCCGACATCTACGCCCACATTGCCGGCGTCGACATCGTGCGCGCCGGTGCCGGCGAGTTTTACGTGCTCGAAGACAATCTGCGCGTCCCGTCCGGCGTCTCTTATATGCTGGAAGACCGCAAGATGATGATGCGGCTGTTCCCGGAATTATTCGCCCGCAACAAAATCGCCCCGGTCGACCACTACCCCGACATGTTGCTCGACAACCTGCGCTCGGTGGCGCCGATGGGCATCACCGATCCGACCGTGGTGGTGATGACGCCTGGCATGTACAACTCGGCCTATTTCGAGCACGCGTTCCTGGCCCAGCAAATGGGCGTGGAGTTGGTCGAGGGCAAGGATTTGTTTGTCAGCGATAACACCGTGTTCATGCGCACCACCCGGGGTCCGAAGCGCGTCGACGTGATTTATCGCCGTCTCGACGACGATTTCCTCGATCCGCTGGCCTTCCGGCCGGACTCCTCGCTCGGCGTGCCGGGCCTGCTGTCGGTGTACCGCGCCGGCCGCGTGACATTGGCCAACGCCATCGGCACCGGCGTGGCCGACGACAAGTCGATTTACCCGTTTGTACCGGAAATGATCAAGTTTTACCTGTCGGAAGCGCCGATCCTGAACAACGTGCCGACCTATCAGTGCCGCAAGAAAGAGGACCTGGCCTACACGCTGGCCCATCTGGAAGAGCTGGTCGTCAAGGAAGTGCACGGCGCCGGCGGCTACGGCATGCTGGTCGGTCCGGCATCGACCAAGGCACAGATCGAAGACTTCCGCCAGCGGCTGCTGGCCAAGCCGGACGGCTATATCGCCCAGCCGACCCTGGCGCTGTCGGCCTGCCCTACCTACGTCGAGAGCGGCATCGCGCCGCGCCATATCGACTTGCGGCCGTTTGTGTTGTCCGGCAAGACCATTTCGATGGTGCCGGGCGGCCTGACCCGCGTGGCGCTGCAGGAAGGCTCGCTGGTGGTGAACTCGTCGCAGGGCGGCGGCACCAAGGATACCTGGATACTGGAACGTTAAGGAAACACTATGTTAAGCCGAACCGCCGATCACCTGTTCTGGATGGCGCGCTACACCGAGCGCGCCG
>DASVTJ010000728.1:0-11072 GCA_036387635.1 Duganella sp. | reverse complement strand
CTTCGTCAACAAACAAAAGGCCGGCAAGCCGTTCCTGCTGTCGCTGCATTACACGGCGCCGCACTGGCCGTGGGAAGGCCCCGGCGACGAGGCGGTCTCGCGCGACATCGACAACATCTTCCACTACGATGGCGGCGACCTGGCCACCTACGGGCGCATGGTCGAATCGCTGGACGCCTCGATCGGCCGCGTGCTCAAGGCGCTCGACGACCAGGGCCTGGCGGACAACACGATCGTCATCTTCACCAGCGACAACGGCGGCGAGCGCTTTTCGCAAACTTGGCCGCTGTCCGGCCAGAAAACCGAATTGCTCGAAGGCGGCATCCGGGTGCCGGCCATCGTGCGCTGGCCGGGGAAAATCGCGGCGGGGCAGGTGAGCGATCAGGTTGCCGTGAGCATGGACTGGTTGCCGACCCTGCTGGCGGCGGCCGGCGGCGCGCCCGACCCGAACTATCCGACCGACGGCCAGAACCTGCTGCCGACGTTGCTCGGCCAGTCCAAGCCGCAAACCCGTACGGTGTTTTGGCGTTACAAGGCCAACGCCCAGCGCGCCGTCCGCTCGGACGACTGGAAGTACCTGCGGATCAACGGCAACGAGTTCCTGTTCGACCTGGTCAAGGACCCGCGCGAGCGCGCCAACCTGGCGAAGCGCCACCCCGAGGTGTTCGCGCGACTGAAGACCGAGTGGGAGCAGTGGAGCAAGAACATGCTGCCGATCACCGCCGATGTCCGAACCCACGGCATCACCGGCGATGTGCAGGCGGATCGCTATGGCGTTCCCCCGGCCGCGCGAATTCCCGATTAAATCTCGGTTACTTTTTTCGAACTAAAATTCGGTTATCCCCGCCATGGCGGGGATTTTCTTTTGTCGACCCTTGTTTAGTGCTTGCGGTTAAACAGCCACATTTACGCAACAATTATTTGTTCGTTGCTCGCATTAATGTTAATTTGGAATGGACCCGCTCCATTGCGGGATATAAAAAGACGCCGGAGACAACCAATTGAGAACGCTACAGAAAATGGCCCTTGCGATGGCCGTGACCAACTCGCCCCGGCCTCGCGGGCATACGCGCCGATCGCCCCTTATTCGCCGAAATATGAAAACGTTGTCATAGCCACTTCATTCTGACCGGGGTCGCTATGATCAGCAACGACAAGCAGGACGGTCCGATCCGCAGGATCGTCATCGTGGGCGGCGGCACCGCCGGTTGGATGACGGCCGCGCCTCTGGCCCAGCGGCTGGCGCGCCACCCCACGCAGCCGTGCGAGGTGACGCTGGTGGAATCGCCCGAGATCGGCACCATCGGCGTCGGCGAGGCGACCCTGCCCACGATCCGCGCCTACAACGCGGCGCTGGGCCTCGATGCCGCCGACTTTGTCAGCAAAACCCAGGCCAGCTTCAAACTGGGCATCGAATTCAAGGACTGGGGCCACATCGGCAACCGCTTCTTCCACGGCTTCGGCGATTTCGGCCCGGCGCTGGCCGGCCTGGGCGCCCACCAGCACTGGCTGCGCCTGGCGCAGTCGTTCGACCACATGCCGGACCTGGAGAACTGGTCGATGCCGTCGGTCATGGCGCGCCACGGCAAGTTCGTTCCACCGAACGCCAAAACGCCGGGCCTGACCGACGCTTATTCCTACGGTTTCCATTTCGATGCCACCCTGTATGCCAACTATCTGCGCGACTACGCCGTGGCGCGCGGCGCCCGCCGCATCGAAGGCACGATCGTCGACGTCGAGCAGCATCCCGAAAGCGGCTTCGTCACCGCCGTCAAGCTGGGCGACGGCCGCCGCGTCGAAGGCGACCTGTTCATCGATTGCTCGGGTTTCCGCGGCTTGCTGATCGAAGGCGCGCTCAAGGCCGGTTACGAGGACTGGAGCGCGCACCTGCCGTGCAACAGCGCGCTGGCCGTGCCCTGCGCTTCGGCCGCGCAGCTGACGCCCTACACCCGCGCCACCGCCAAGCAAGCGGGCTGGCTCTGGCGCATTCCGCTGCAGCACCGCACCGGCAATGGCCATGTCTACAGCAACGGCTTCAGCAGCGACGAGCAGGCGCGCCGCGTCTTGCTCGACGGTCTGGACGGCGCCGCGCTCGGCGCGCCGCGCCAGATCCGCTTCGTCACCGGGCGGCGGCGCAAGTGCTGGGTCAAGAACGTGGTTGCGATCGGCCTGTCGGCTGGCTTCGTCGAGCCGCTGGAATCGACCAGCATCGACCTGATCCAAACGGCGGTCGGCAAGCTGCTCGAACTGTTCCCGGAGCGCGATTGCCGGCCGGAGCTGGCCGACGAGTTCAACCGTGTCATGGGCATCCGTTACGAATCGGTGCGCGACTTCATCATCCTGCACTACAAGCTGACCAAGCGCGACGATTCGGAATTCTGGCGCTATTGCGCCAACATGGCGATCCCTGATTCGCTGCGTCATCAGATCGCGCTGTTCCGCGAAACCGGACGCGTGGCCGTGGTTGATCGCGACGGCTTCGCCGAGCCCTCGTTCGTGGCGATGATGATGGGCCTTGGCGTGGTGCCGAAGCGCTACGACCCGCTGGCCGACCGCGTCGACCTCCGCGCGGTGCACGGCCACTTCGCCGAGCTGCGCGCGATGATCGCGCACGCGGCGACGCAAATGCCGGATCACGGCGCCTATGTTGCCGGCCAAGCGGCGGCGGCGATGTCGGCGGCGGCGAGCATTGCATCGCGTGCGGCCGCCTGACAGGACGCCTGAGAATTCACCTAACAATTCGCCTGACAACTCTTATCTCATTAAAAACCTTACGGAGGCATACACCTTTGAACCAGCACTAATCAACAGATCGGTATCAGTATCGGGACGCACTGGAGCGTTATGAGTTGTAACTATAAAAACCACCCAAATAAGGGGAGACAAATTGAATAAATTACAGAAAACCGCGATCGCTGCCGCTGTCGCACAGGTTGTCATGCTACACACCAGCCCCGCATGGGCGCAGACGGCCGACAGCGCCGCCGCGCCGGCAGCGAGCCCCAGCGTCGTCGTGGTGAGCGGCCAGCGCGCCGCGCTGCAATCGGCGCAAAAACTCAAGCAGGATTCGGACGAGGTCGTCGATTCGATCGTCGCCGAGGACATCGGCAAGCTGCCGGACCGTTCGGTCACCGAGGTGCTGCAGCGGATCGCCGGCGTCACCATCGACCGCAACATGGCGGGCGACCCGAACCGCCAATCGGTCGAAGGTTCCGGCGTGTCCGTGCGCGGCCTGACCTACGTGCGTTCGGAAATCAACGGCCGCGACGCGTTCTCGGCCGGCGGCGGCCGCTCGCTCGGCTTCTCCGACGTCGCGCCGGAGCTGATGGCCGGCGTCGATGTCTACAAGAATCCGTCCGCCGAGCAGGTCGAAGGCGCCATCGCCGGCCTGGTCAATCTGCGCACCGCCATGCCGTTCGACTACAAGGGCTTCAAGGGATCGCTCGGCGTGTCGGAATCGTATTCCACACTGCGCGAAGGCAAACCTTCCCCGACCGGCAACCTGCTGTTGTCGAACCGCTGGGCCACACCGTTCGGCGAAGTCGGCGCCCTGGTCAACTTCGCCAAAGCGAAGAGCCCGAGCCGCTCCGACGGCGTCGGCGTCGATCCGTATTTCCCGCACGTGAACTCGACCGATCCGGCCCTCTACGACCGCTCCAAAACGCAGTGGATTCCGATGGGCGTGGGCTATCGCTCGCAGGACTTCGACCGCACCCGCCGCGGCGACTACGCGGCGCTGCAGTGGAAGCCCAACAAAGACTTGACGGCCGGGCTGACCTACTTCAAGACCCACTACAAGGAAGACCTCGACGAGCACGTGGTGGCCTCGTCCGAAGACAAGTGGTACCAGCAGGTGGCCAGCAGCGACTCGGTGTTCGACAAAAACGGCGCCTTCCAGAGCGGCACGATCTCGAACCCGACCTATGGCGGTTCGCCGTTCAACAGCTCGCAGCGCATCAACACGCGCGAATCGGCCACCCGCGACATCTCGCTCAACGTCCAATGGCGCGTCACCCCGGACGTGACCTGGACCAATGACTTCCAGCATGTGCGTTCGACCACCGAGGGCTTCGACGCCGACGTCTCGACCGGTTTCATCCTGCCGAGCCAGACGATGGACATGACCGGCAAGGTGCCGCAGCTCGGCCTCGGCTCGGCCGCCTACATGGCCGACCCGAAAAACTACTACTGGGCTTATACCCAGGAAGCGCAGGACCGCGCCAACGCCTCGCAGAAAGCCTGGAAGTCGGACGTCAAGTACGCGTTCGACGACCCGGTGCTGCGCGATCTCCGCTTCGGCGTGCGCCTGGCCAATCGCGAAGGCGAAAACCACAGAGCGCAGAAGTACTACAACTGGTCGGCCATCACCTTCCCTTGGATGGAGGGATGGCAGATCAACGGCGTGGCCCGCCTGAGCGATCCGCGCTTCGCCGGCGGCTCGTCGCTGCAAACGATGGACAACTTCTTCGGCGGCAAATACAACGTCCCGGCGATGCTGTTCGCCGACGAGTCCACCGTGCGCGGCTTCCCCGACCAGTGGAGCAAGATCCACTCGTACCACGACGTGCTGTGCGCCGAAAAAGGCTCGACCTGCGAACCGTGGAAGGCGTCGACTTACAACGATCCGGCCGCCACCAACACGCAGACCGAGAAGACCCGCGCCGCCTACACGCAGTTGCGCTTCGGCTGGGATAATTTGAAGTACCCGATCGACGGCAACATCGGCATCCGCTACGTGAAGACGGACGGCGCCGGCAGCGGTTACGTCTCGTTCACGCGGCCGACCCTGCCCACCGGCGGTGTCGGCGTCGTTCCGACCGGCCAGGGCAATCTGATCGACATCCCATCGTTCGCGCAACGGCAGTCGGTCGAAAATTCGTACGACAACTGGCTGCCAAGCCTGAACCTGCGCCTGAAGGCCACCGACCAGCTGCAGTTCCGCTTTGCGGTGGCCAAGTCGTTGTCGCGTCCGGACTTCAACCAGCTCCAGGTGCAGACCACGCTCAACGCCGAGCACAAGCAGACGGTGACCCGCGACGCGGCGGGCAACACCACCGCCGTGCGCTTCGACGGCACCACGCTGAGCGGCACCAGCGACGGCAATCCGCTGCTCAAGCCGACCACCGCGACCAACGTCGACCTGACCGCCGAGTGGTACTTCGCCAAGGCTGGTTCGCTGACGTTCTCGGCCTTCAACAAGGACCTCAAGGATATCATCACCACCAAGAACTACAGCTACAACGCGGTCGATGCGGCCGGCAAGCAGCAGACGTTCGTGGTCACCGGTCCCGTCAACGGCGCCAAGGGCTACGCCCGCGGTTTCGAGCTGGCCCACCAGCAGTACTACGACTTCGTACCCGACTGGCTGCGCGGCATCGGCACCCAGGCCAGCTGGACCTATGTGTCGAGCGAGCGCAAGCTCAAAGATCCGGTGTTTAACGCCTGGTGCTCGGGCAACGACGCGTCGACCAACTTCAACCTGTTCATCAACGGCTGCGATACCGATGGACGCGCGTTCGGCAAGACGCCGTTGCAAGGCCTGTCGCGTCACACGGTCAACCTGGCGCTGATGTACGAGCAGCACGGGCTGTCGATGCGCGTGGCCTACAACTGGCGCTCGCGTTACCTGCTGGGCGTGACCCAGTGGGGCAGCCGCGGCACCAACGGCCTGAACACGAATCCGGCCGCTCCGGCGGACAAGTACCTGATCCCGACGACGGTCAACGACCAGGCCTTTGGCCTGCCGTTGTACCAGGCCGGTTATGGCCAGGTGGATGCGTCGATCTTCTACGACTTCACGGACAAGTTCCGCGTCGGCCTGGAAGGCACCAACCTGACCAACACGTACACGCGTCAGATCATGGCGCAGCACGCGGGCGACTTCACCCGTCAGGTCTTCATGAGCGGTCCGCGCTATACGGTGCTTGCGCAGTACTCGTTCTGATCGGGTCGTATCCTCGATCCGCCGGCGCCAAGGTTCTTAGCGCCGGCGATCTTTCTCCCGCGCGGGTTATTCCCGCGCGGGAGTTTTTTCGTTTACGGCGCCGGCACCAGATCGACCGCGTCCCACGAATAGCCTGGGCTGAGCCAACCGGTGGACGTGGTGCCGCTAATGGCCGTCAACGTCACCGTGTTCTGTCCGACCACCAGCGCGCTGGCCGGAATGTCAAAGCTGTACGGCGTGTTGTTGCCCCGGTAGACGCCGACGGTCAATGTACGCGTTTTCGGCTGCGTCGACGCGGCCGGGTTGGCCGACGACCAGTTGTTGACGGCGATCTTCGGCCGGCCGCCGGCGGCCGCCACGGTGATGCCGGCGCGCAGCGTGTAGTCCCTGACCTGGCTGGCCGTCAGGTTGAAGCGGATCACCGTATTGTTGTTGATGTCCTTCCACTGGTAGGCCGGGAAGCCGGTGGCCGGGCTGGACGAACCGATCACGTAGTCAGGCACCGTCCATGATGCCATGCGCACGTCGGACGGGTGCATCGTGCTGACCTTGCCGCCGTTGAGGAACTCCTTCGGCGTTCCGTCCCAGTCGCCGATGCGCCACAGCGCCGCCGTGCGGCTTGGGTCGTTGGCGATGGTGATCGTGTTGAGCGTAGCCATGCCGCCGCCGGTGATGGTAACGCTGCGGCTGTCGACCGCCAGCTCGTTCTTGTAGATCGTCATCGTGTAGCTGCCGGGGATCATCCCACGGCTGTCGAAGCGGCCGTTGGCGGCGTCGGCATCGACCCAGTACTGCGCGGTCGCGTTGGCGAAGCCGACCGTGTAGGTGTGGGCCGTGTCACGGTTGGCGATGCTGACGCCGGCCACGCCGCCGCGCGCGCTTGCCGGCACATAGCCAGTCATGCCCATGCCGGCGAACCACGACGTGTCGAGCGCGCCGGGCGCGGCGCCGCCGGTGAAGGTAAGCGTGTAGGTGTTGAGGATGCCGGGCCGGAATGCCTCGGTCTGCGCCTCGCCGTAGTTGATGATGTAGGTCAGCTCCTGGTTGGTGGAGGTGGCCTGGTTGCTCAAGCTGCGGTAGAACGGCCCGCCCGAGTTGCCTTCATTATTGTCGCGCACGATCCACAGGCCGACGCCGGGGCCGGTGGCGCCGATGTGGCGCCAATCTTTCAGGCGCGGGTTGGAATAATGCTTGGAGCGCGTTTCGCCGTTGGCCAGGCCGAACACGTCGCCGGACTCGATGGCGCCGGTGTTGTTGCGGATGTCGGACGGCGTCGGCCCGTTCGGCAGCGCGGCGATCGGCACGCGCACGATGAAGCGCGCCAAGCCCAGCGTGCTCGGCTCGGTGGTGAAGTGGGTGCCCATGTAGATGTTGGGGCTGCCCCGGCGCGCCAGATAGTAGTGCGTCAGGTCGCCGGCGCGCACGGTGATCTTGATGGTGTCGGCGCCGACCGTGGTGGCGCCGACGTCGACCGCCGACACGCCCGTGTACAGGAAGTCGAAGCCGGAGTTGAGCTGCGAGCCGCGCAACTGGTCCTGGTATTGCACGCCGTTGTAGACCAGCGAGGCGATGTCGCCGGCCGACTGGGTGCTGACGCCGTTGTCGGTGCGCCGGATCTTGAAGATTAGTCCGGCGCCGGTGTCGACGGTGTAGAAGTTGGCGTCCTCGGTCAGGCCGAACGATGCGGCTACCGTGGTCGCAAGTTCGGTTGTGGCGCTGAGGCGGTTGCCGCTCGAGCCGATGCTGCTGGTGTCGGCCGAGCCGCCGCCGCAACCGACGAGCAGGGTCAGCGCCGCCGCGCCGGCGAGGGCGCGCAGTGTGGTGTTGTCCAATGGTGTCTCCCGAATGTTGTAGGTGTTGTATGGACGCGCCGGCACGCTGCGACCATAGTCGATTTTCGGGAAGGGAAGGTCAACCGCCGCCGTACAACAATGTCGAATAAATCACCGGGTTGAGCGGAGTGAGCAGGTGGGCTTAATGCCGATTTGCAATTAGCAAAAATGGCCAAAGCCGGCCATCTTTTATCATTCATTATTATATCGAGGCAATGATGGCGATCGCGCTAGTCAATGCCACGGCAGCTGCTGCGCCCAACCAATTCAGCGTCTTTACAAACGTTGCATCGTCTTTCGTCAGTTTTTCCATAAGTTCTAGCAGCATAGCGAATCCTCCGGATGATGGAATTAGTGTAGCACTAGCTCAGTTGGAAGTGCACTATGGGATAC
Organism: Duganella sp.; assembly: GCA_036387635.1. GTDB lineage: Bacteria > Pseudomonadota > Gammaproteobacteria > Burkholderiales > Burkholderiaceae_D > Rugamonas. The sequence goes on along the minus strand of DASVTJ010000728.1, from coordinate 2,903 downwards.
AAGAAGCACAGAGCCAAGGTGATAAATATTGATAAAATAATCACGGTCCAGTTTGTTGTGCCCCCGGTTGCCGCGCGGAGTGTGCACAAGCCAACGAGTACGGTACAAATGATTCCAAGAAAGATGCAAAGTCCAAGCGTCCACCCAATCTGTACATGTAAGTTGACATGTTTCTCCCACCCCGATATCGCTTCATAGACTGTAGCCGCCAGCATAGAAATCGCGGTCCAAAAAAGTTGCCCCGTGTCGACGGACTTTTTCGCCAAGGTCCGCCAAGTGGTCGTCCCCGCTCCCGGAGCGCTTGAAATTTGGTCGACTGCAATCAGTAAAATCACTAGATATGGCAGCAGCACAGGCACAGCGATGTTGATCGCGAGCCACAGCGCATTTGCTGTTAGAAAATCCGTCGCAACGGTGATGGACGCTGGCATGATTTTTCATCGGAGTGAAAAATAAATTATCACATGGGCTCAATTTTCAGGAGCCGTCCAGATCAATGACGGCTGATGCGCAGGTCGAATTTCCAGGTGATCAGGCGCAGCGCGGTAATGAAGGTGGCGCTGATCCACAGCGCGTCGTCTTTCGCCACATCGGTGTATTGCAAGCCGATATACATCCAGCAGCCGAAGAAGGCGCAGATTGCGTAGGGCTTGCCATCTCGGAACACCATCGGCACCTCGTTGCAGACGATGTCGCGCAGCACGCCGCCGAAGATGCCGGTAATTACGCCCATCATCGAGGCGATAAACAGCGGCATGCCCGCATCCTGCGCCTGCGACACGCCGGCCACCGCAAACAGGCCCAGGCCGATGGCGTCGGCGATGACGATCAACCGTTCCGACAGGATCTGGCGCAGCGTGCGCATCAGCGGCGAGGCGATCAGGGCCAGCACGAAAATTAGGATCGCGTATTCCTGGTGCAGCACCCAGAACAGCGGGCGGCGGTCGAGCAGGATGTCGCGCAAGGTACCGCCGCCGAAAGCGGTGATGAACGCCACGGTAAAAACGCCGACCAGATCCATGCGCTTGCGGCGCGCCTCGACGAAGCCGGAAAACGCGCCCACCAGGATAGCCACGATTTCGATGACGGTGATCAGGGAAACGTGGACGGCGACGTGCTTCATGGAGGCATGGACAAAGTGGCGATGTCCATAGGTTAACATGCCGCAACACTTACGTGTGGGCCGTATTGGTCAGCGTTCGCGTTCGGGTTTCAGCGCCGCGCGCAGCAGCACGATCAAAGCGCCTTCGCCGCCTTCGGACGGACGCGCCTGGCAGAAGGCCACCACTTCTTCCTTCTGCACCAGCCAGCTGTGCACCATCGACTTGAGCACCGGTTCCTGGCTTTTCGAGCCGAAGCCGCGCCCGTGGATCACGCACACGCAGCGGTGGTTGCGCATCGCCGACTTGCGCAGGAAATCGCCGATGGCGTCGCGCGCGGCGTCGCGCCGCAAGCCGTGCAGATCGAGCTCGTCCTGCACCGGCCAATAACCCTTGCGCATCTTCTTGACGACATCCGAGCCCACGCCCGGCGCGGCGTAATTGAGCGCAGGATCTTCTTCCAGATAATGATCGACTTCAAACAGGTCGGACAGCGACTCTTGCAGCACGGCCGCGTCGTCCTCGGCCTGCGTCAGCTTGCGCGCCGGCGCGGCGGCAGGCCCGGCCGACTTCGGCAACGCCGGCACATAGCGGTCCGACACGGGCATGCGCTTGACGCCGCCCACGCTAGACTGGAAGATATTCGCTTCCACCGCCTTCACCTTTTCACGTTGCGCGCGCGCGGCCTCTTCGGCGGCGCGCGTATCGGCCTGCTCCTTGAGCTGCTTGGCCAGGGATTTCAGGTCGGCGAAGTCTTTCAGGCCCACGATGGTTCTCCTCGCACCTATTCCTGCGCTTCCAGGTAGCGCTGCGCATCGAGCGCCGCCATGCAGCCGGTGCCGGAGCTGGTGATCGCCTGACGGTAGATGTGGTCCTGCACGTCGCCGGCGGCGAAGACGCCCGGCACGCTGGTCGCCGTGAACATGCCTTCGGTGCCGGCCTTGGTTTTGATGTAGCCGTTGTGCATGTCGAGCTGGCCTTCGAAGATGCCGGTGTTCGGCTTGTGGCCGATCGCCACGAACAGGCCGTGCACGGTCAGATCGGTAACGACGCCGGTGTCGGTCGACTGGATCTTCAAGCCGGTGACGCCGCTGTCGTTGCCGACCACTTCCTGCAACGTGTGGTTGTACTTGATCTCGATCTTGCCTTCGGCAACCTTGGCGTTCAGGCGGTCGACCAGAATCGGCTCGGCGCGGAACTTGTCGCGGCGGTGAATCAGCGTAACCTTGGTCGCGATGTTCGACAAGTACAGCGCTTCCTCGACGGCGGTGTTGCCGCCGCCGATGACGGCCACTTCCTGGCCGCGATAGAAGAAACCGTCGCAGGTGGCGCAGGCGGACACGCCTTTACCCATGAAAGCCTGTTCCGACGGCAGGCCCAAATATTGTGCCGAAGCGCCGGTGCAGATGATCAGGGTGTCGCAGGTGAATTCGTGACTGTCGCCCTTGAGGCGGATCGGCCGCGCGGCCAGCTCGACCGTGTGGATGTGGTCGTACACGATCTCGGTGTTGAACTTTTCCGCGTGTTGCAGCAGGCGCTGCATCAGATCCGGTCCTTGCACGCCCAACGGATCGCCCGGCCAGTTTTCCACGTCCGTGGTAGTCATCAGCTGGCCGCCTTGTTCCATGCCGGTGACGAGCATCGGGCTCAGGTTGGCGCGGGCGGCGTAGACGGCGGCGCTGTAGCCGGCGGGGCCGGAGCCAAGGATCAGTACGCGGGCATGTTTAGCAGTGGTCATGGAAGGCTTCTTAATGATGTTGGATTAATCCGAATTTGGGGGCGTTTACAGTGACGGCAAGGGCG
>DASVTJ010000727.1:0-1845 GCA_036387635.1 Duganella sp. | reverse complement strand
AAGGGCGGCCGCGTGAAATGTGAAATCGGCTTGGCCAAGGGCAAGAAGATGCACGACAAGCGCGCAACCGAGAAGGACCGCGACGGCAAACGCGAAGTGGCGGCCGCGATGAAGACCAACGCGCGCTGATCTGTTGCGCGCTCCGTACACAACCCGGTCCCGAACCGGGTTTTTTTACGCCCTCATAATTTCTAAACGGAAACATCCATGCTAAACTGGGCGTTGGATGATTTCACATTCACGCCCGGCGATGTTCGCAGGCGGACGCGAATACGGTAGACTTTTGATGATGAGGCAATAATGGCGCTGAAAACCGCAATGGCTCTGATAGCGGGCTTGGTCCTGGCAGGCTGTGCTTCGCGCTACACGCCGACGCCGCTGGCGGCGAACTTCCCCATCACCAAGCAGGCCAAGCTGCAAGCCGCCTACCATTGGGGCATCGTTACCAACAGCATTGAAAAACGGCTGGTGGCAGAGCTGAAAAAGAGCCCGCCGCGCCCGCTGTTCATCAACGAGCCGGCCGAGCAAAACGCCTTCCAGCGGGCGCTGTTTACACAACTGACGACGTCGCTCGTCAACGATGGCTTCGTCGTCTCGCGCACCCCGGCCGGCGCACTGAAGATCGACATCGATGTGCAAACGGTCACCTTCAGCGCCGCCCGTCCGCAATATCGCTTCCTCGGCGAACGCAGCGAGTTGCCCGGTGGCGTGTGGATGCGCGAACTGGTGCCGACCGCGATGCTCAACGAGGACGCCGTCAAGGCCGGCTGGGACCCGCACGACCTCTCCAACGCCCAGTTCGCGCCCGGCGAGACGCCCAAGACCGAGATCATCGTGACGTTGTCGGTGTCGGACCAGTACCGCTATCTGGCGCGCAGCACCTCGGCCTACTACGTGGCCGACAGCGACCGCGAGCTCTATGGCGTCGATCCGGAACCGGAGACGACCAAGTTAAGCCGTACGTTCAAAGTACGCGGAGACATGTAATGCCGACCTTTCCACCGACCCTATCGATGACCACGTCGCTGGCGCGCGCGACCTTGGTGGCGCTGCCGCTGCTGCTGGCCGCCTGCTCGACGCCGAGCAGTAAAGAGGAAGGCAATTACTCAACCATTTCTTCGAACCAGTTTATCGACGCCAACTACAAGGCCGCCGATTCGCTGCGGCACCAGCTGACAGGCAAGCTGAGCGCCGACAAGCCGCTGATCATGGCCACCATTGTCAATATCGATGCGCTCGAGCAAACGACCACCCTGGGGCGCCTGGTGTCCGAGCAATTGTCGACGCGCCTGGCCCAAGGCGGGCTGAGCATGGTCGAAATGAAGCTGCGCAACAACGTCTATCTGAAGCGCAACCAGGGCGAGCTGATGCTCACCCGCGAAATCGGCGAAGTAGCCACGGCGCACAACGCGCAGGCGATCGTCGTCGGTTCCTATGCGGAAACGAGCGACATGGTGTTCATCAACGTCAAGGTGATCCAGCCGAACACAAACTTTGTACTAGCCGGACAAGACTACGTGCTGGCCAAGGAATCGATCGTGCGCTCGATGTTGCAGCGGAACTAATCCCGCCCGCCGCAGCGCTTACAGCAGGCGCGGCAGCACTTCGGCCGCCGCCGCCTCCACCTTCAGGCCGATCAGGTCGTCCGCGCGCGTCTTGCCCAGATTGATGGCGGCGATCGGTTTGCCCGCCGCCGCCGCCAGCTTGCAGAAACGATAGCCCGAAAACACCATCAGCGACGAGCCGACCACCAGCAAGGCGTCTGCCTGCGCCATCATGGCCAGCGCGGCGGCGGTGCGTTCCGCCGGAATATTGTCGCCAAAGAAAATCACATCGGGCTGTAAG
>DASVTJ010000726.1:0-3423 GCA_036387635.1 Duganella sp. | reverse complement strand
CGGGTGCGAACTGGTATCATGCGGGGCTTCCGGGGGAAAGGTTTTCCCCGCGCCACGCGCGCCCCCAACCCACATTCCGCCAGGCTGCCGCCCCAGGCAGCGGCCCGGCTCACTTTATGCGAGCTATCACATGAATAATTCGACTGAACCGTTGCCGTCTTTTTTTAGCCGGATATCGATCGCCATCGGCGCCTTTTTCCGCGCGCTGTCCGATGCCGAATACGCCGCGCGTCTGGCGCGCCTGACCGGCGTCGAGCCGCAACCGGCCGCCGCGCCCGTCCCTACTCCTGCGCCTGCTCCCGTCCCTACGCCAGCGCCGGTTCCAGTTCCAGTTCCAGTTCCAGTTCCGGTCCCGACGCCGCCGCCGGTCACGCTGCGTATCGCCACACCCGACGCCGCGCTGCAGCTGCTTGGCCTGTTCCAGCGCGAAGCGCGCCTGATCGACTTCACCCAGGAAAACCTCAGCGCCTACTCGGACGCCGACATCGGCGCCGCCGCGCGCGTGGTCCACGAAGGCTGCGGCAAGGTACTGCGCGAGCACTTCACCATCGAAGCGGTGCGCAGCGAGGCCGAAGGCAGCCGCGTGGTGCTGGAAGAAGGCTTTGACGCCAGCGCCGTGCGCCTGACCGGCAACGTGGTCGGCAAGGCGCCGTTCCGCGGCGCGTTGAGCCACCGCGGCTGGCGCGCCTCGAACGTGCGTCTGCCGAAACTGGCCGAAGCCCACGACGCCACCATCCTGGCACCAGCGGAGGTGGAATTATGAGCGGCCCACGCTACGCCATCGGCATCGACCTTGGCACCACCCACAGCGCGCTGTCGTATGTCGACTTGAGCGCCAGCGACGGCGAGAAAACCCAGCACGGCGTGCTGGCGATTCCGCAACTGACGGCGCCGGGCACGGTGGAAGACCTGCCGCTGCTGCCGTCGTTCCTGTATCTGTCGCACGCCGACGAACTGGCGCCCGGTGATTTGAGCCTGCCGTGGCAGCAATCGGCGGCCGAACAAACCGGCGTGGCCGGCGAGATGGCGCGCAACCGTGGCGCCACCACGCCGATCCGCCTGGTCTCAAGCGCCAAGAGCTGGTTGAGCCATCCGGGCGTGGATCGTCGCAGCGCGCTGCTGCCGAACGACGCGCCGGAGGAAGTGACGCGCGTCTCGCCGCTGGAGGCGTCCACCCGCTACCTGTCGCACCTGCGCCAGGCCTGGGAACAGGCGCACCCGGAAGCGCCGTTCGGCGAACAGGCCGTGACGGTGACCATTCCCGCCTCCTTCGATCCGGGCGCGCGCGAGCTGACCGCCGATGCGGCGCGCGCCGCCGGCTACACCAATCTGACTTTGCTCGAAGAGCCGCAGGCGGCCTTGTACAGCTGGATCCAGGGCAGCGAAGGCCGCTGGCGCAAGGAAGTCAAACCCGGCGACATCATCCTGGTGGTGGACGTCGGCGGCGGCACCAGCGACTTTTCGCTGATCGCCGTACTGGAACGCGACGGCATCCTGGAGCCGCACCGCATCGCGGTCGGCGACCACATTCTGCTCGGCGGCGACAACATGGACCTGGCGCTGGCCCACCTGGTGGCGCGCAAGCTGGCCGCCAACGGCACCCAGCTCGATGCCTGGCAGATGCGCGCGCTGACCTACGGCTGCCGCACGGCCAAGGAAAAACTGCTGGCCGATGCGACCGTCGAAACCTGGCCGATCGTGGTGCCTAGCCGTGGCTCGAAATTGATCGGCGGTTCGATCCGCACCGAGTTGACGCGCGACGAAGTGAAGACTTTTATTCTCGATGGCTTCTTCCCGGCGGTGGATGCCTCGGCACGTCCGGCGGTGCGCACGCGCGCCGGCCTGACGCAGCTTGGCCTGCCTTACGCGCAGGACGCGGCGGTCACGCGCCACCTGGCCGCGTTCCTGGCGCGGCAGGTCGGCGCCACCGCCGAGCTGCAAGGCTACGCCGGCAAGACCAGCGCCGACGCCACCTTCCTGCATCCGACGGCGGTGCTGTTCAACGGCGGCGTGTTCAAGTCCGAGCTGCTGGCCCAGCGCATCATGGCCACCCTCAACGACTGGCTGTATATGGAAGGTGCGGAGCCTGCCCGCATGCTGGGCGGCGCCGATCTGGATCTGGCGGTGGCGCGCGGCGCGGCTTACTACAGCTACGTGCGGCGCGGCACCGGCGTGCGCATTCGCGGCGGTACGGCGCGCGCCTACTACGTCGCGATCGAGTCGTCGATGCCGGCCATTCCCGGCATGGAACCGCCGATCCAGGCGCTGTGCGTGGCGCCGTTCGGCATGGAGGAAGGCAGCGAGATCGAACTGCCGAATCAGGAATTCGGCCTGGTCGTCGGTGAGCCGGTGCAGTTCCGCTTCTTCGGTTCGTCGGTGCGCCGACAGGACCAGATCGGCGAGTTGCTGGACTTCTGGGGACCGGATGAACTGATCGAGTTGAACGAGATCCAGGCCACGCTGTCGCCGGAAGGCCGTCAGGCCGGCGACGTGGTGCAGGTGCGTTTGCATGCGATGGCGACCGAATCGGGCACGCTCGAATTGCTGGCCGTGGCCAACGACGGCCAGCGCTGGAAAGTGGAGTTCGACGTGCGCTCAGGTGCCGTCGAAAGCGCCGTCGTTTAAGCATGCGCCAATACATCGTCAGCATCGACCTTGGCACCACCAATACGGTGCTGGCCTATTCGGCACCGGGCAAGGCCGAGATCGAGCTGTTCGACATCGAACAGCTGGTGGCGCCCGGCGAGGTTGGCGCGGACGCGCTGCTGCCGTCGGTCCGTTATCACCCGGCCGAGGGCGAGCTGGCCGAAGGCGAATTACAGCTGCCATGGCCGCATGCCGACGTCGCCGGTTTGCGACAGGTGGTGATCGGACGCTTGGCGCGCAAGCTTGGCGCGCAGGCACCGGGGCGGCTGGTGGCCAGCGCCAAAAGCTGGCTGTCGCATCCTAACGTCGACCGAACGGCGGCGATCCTGCCGTGGGGTTCCGAGGCCGATGTCGACAAGGTGTCGCCGGTGGCGGCCAGCGCATCGTATCTGGCGCATCTGCGGTCGGCGTGGAATGCGCGCTTTCCGTCGCATCCGCTGGAAAAGCAGCAGATCGTTCTGACGATTCCGGCGTCGTTCGACGAAGGCGCGCGGGCGCTGACGCTGGAGGCGGCTGATATGGCTGGCCTGGCCGGCCTGTCGGGCCTGCGCTTGCTGGAGGAGCCGCAGGCGGCGTTTTACGATTGGCTGTTCCGCCGACGCGCCACACTGGCCGCCGATCTGGCGCAAACACGCTTGCTGCTGGTGTGCGACGTCGGCGGCGGCACCACCGACTTCAGTTTGATCAAGGTGGAGATGGTCGATGGCGCGCCGCAAATGAGCCGCATCGGCGTCGGCAATCACCTGATCCTCGGCGGCGACAATATGGATCTGGCGC
>DASVTJ010000725.1:0-5040 GCA_036387635.1 Duganella sp. | reverse complement strand
TCTTCGTCGCGGCCGTCGTACTCGATCACGCCGAAACGCACCGTCAGCGGCAGGTGTTCCGGCCACACTTCACGCACGGCCTTGAGCGTTTCGAGCAGGAAGCGGGCGCGGTTTTCAACGCTGCCGCCATAGATGTCGTCGCGCTGGTTCGAATGCGCCGAGAAGAAACTCTGCGCCAGGTAACCGTGGGCGAAGTGCAGCTCGAGCCATTCGAAGCCGGCCTCCAAAGCGCGGCGCGCGGTGTCGACGAAGTTCTGTCGCACGCGGGCGATATCGTCGAGCGTCATCGCGCGTGGCGTCTTCGGCAGGTTGGCGCCGAACGCGATGGCCGACGGCGCGATCGTCTGCCAGCCGCGCGCGTCGCCCTCGGCAATGTGGTCGTCGCCTTCCCATGGCTTGTTGGCGCTGGCCTTGCGGCCGGCGTGGGCGATCTGGATGCCGGGCACCGAGCCGGCGGCCTTGATGGCGCGCGCGATCGGCACGAACGCCTGCGTCTGTTCGTCGTTCCACAAGCCGGTGCAGCCTGGCGTGATGCGGCCTTCAGGCGCCACGGCGGTCGCCTCGACGATCACCAGGCCGGCGCCGCCGCGCGCGATGCTGGCGTAATGCGACAGGTGCCAGTCGTTGGGCACGCCGTCGACGGCCGAATACTGGCACATCGGCGGCACCGCGATGCGGTTGCGGAGCGTGACGTCTTTGAGTGTGTACGGCTGGAATAACGCGGACATGGATTTCCTTTGCAGAAAGAGGGAGGATGGGTGCTAGTTCGAATATATACGAACAATGGAACAAGTATAACCCAAGGTGTAAAATGGCGTCATGCGCCCTTATAAACATCCCGATGCCAGCGAGTTCGTCCTTGAACGCGTGCTCTACGCGCTCAGCGATTCGATACGCTTGGAAATCGTGCTGCATCTGGCCCGCGTGGAGAACGCCACTTGTGGCGAGTTGGACGGCGGCCGGCCGAAGTCGACCATGTCGCACCACTTCAAGGTGCTGCGCGAAGCGGGGCTGGTGCGCACCGAGGGCACCGGCACCACCCACGTGAACACGCTGCGCCGTGCCGATATCGATGGCCGCTTTCCCGGCCTGCTGGGCGCGATCCTGGCACAGCCGCCGGGCGGCGGGCCGGCCTAAGCGCAACGCACCGCAACCGCACCGCAACTGCCACACCGCAACTGCCCCCACCGCACCGTTGTACAAGACAAATTCTGTTTATAATTGGAAAAAGGCCCGGTGTACACAGGCTTTCCAAAACCAGGGTTCGCGTCATCTGCGGGGCAGCGGCAACGGCCCGCCGGCAGCGCGGCCCGCACAACGGCGAACGCATGACCGAATCCTCACCCTCGCGCCGCGCGGCGCGAAAAGCAACACAACGTCTGTCCACCGGCGTCCCCGGCCTGGACGACATCCTGCGCGGCGGATTGACCGCCGAGCGCATTTATCTGGTCGAAGGTTCTCCCGGCACCGGAAAAACCACCCTCGGACTGCAGTTCCTGCTCGAGGGCTTGGCGAAAGGCGAGGCAGGCCTTTACATCACGCTGTCGGAGACCGCCGATGAGCTCGACGCGGTGGCGGAAAGCCACAACTGGTCGATCGACGAACTGTCCATCTATGAGCTTTCCGACGACCACCGGCTCGATCCCGATACGCAGCAATCCATTTTGCACTCGTCGGAGCTGGAGTTGGACGAAACGTCGTCCGAAGTCATGGAGCAGGTCGACCGCATCAATCCCGCCCGCGTGGTGTTCGACAGCCTCTCGGAAATGCGCTTGCTGGCGCAAAATCCGTTGCGCTACCGCCGGCAAATCCTTGCGCTCAAGCAGTTTTTCGCCTCCCGCAGTTGCACCGTGCTGCTGCTCGACGACAAGAGCCACCAGTCCGACCATCATTTGCACAGCATCGCCCATGGGGTGCTGAGCCTGGAGCAGATGCCGCAGGAATTCGGCAAGGAGCGCCGTCGCATCAATATCATTAAAATGCGCGGCATTAAATTCCGTGGCGGCTACCACGATTACCTGCTCGACACGGGCGGCCTGCGTATTTTCCCGCGGCTGGTGGCGGGGGAGCATGACGGCCAATTCGTTCCGCTGGCGCAATCGACCGGCTCCGCCGGGTTCGACGCCTTGCTCGGCGGCGGCCTGGTGGCGGGCACCAACACTTTGATCATGGGGCCGTCCGGCGTCGGCAAAACCACCGTGACGGTGCGCTGCATGCTGTCGGCGCTCGAACGCGGCGAGAAGGCCGCCTTTTATCTGTTCGACGAGGGGCTCGGCACGTTCCTGGCCCGCAGCGCCGCGCTGGGCATGGATTTGCGGCCCCATGTCGCCAGCGGCCTATTGCATTTGCGCCACGTCGATCCGGCCGAGCTTTCGCCGGGCGAGTTTGCCCAGATGGTGCGCGACGCCATCGAGATCGGCGCGCGGTTCGTCGTGATCGACAGCCTCAACGCATACCTGCAGGCCATGCCCGGCGAACAATACCTGGTGTTGCAGATGCACGAGCTGCTTTCCTACCTCAACCAGAATGGCGTGACCACGGCCCTGGTGCTGGGCGAGCATGGCCTGGTGGGCACGTTGCAGCGGGACGTGGACCTGAGCTACCTGAGCGACAGCACGGTGCTGCTGCGCTATTTCGAGTCGGGCGGCCGGTTGCGCCGCGCCATCACCGTGGTCAAGAGCCGCGCCTCGAGCCACGCGTTGACGATCCACGAGTTTCTGATGCACGCCGACGGCATCGAGGTCGGCGAGCCGCTGGAAGGCTTCGAAGGCGTGCTGACCGGCCTGCCAACTTACCGGGGCGGCACGCCGATGCTCGAGCCGATCGACGATGCGACGGCCTGACCGGCGCGAGGAGCGCATCCTCGTTCTCGCGCCGAAAGGCCGGGACGCCGAGGTCATCGCCGGCGTGGTGGAACGCGACGGCGTCGCCGTGCACGCGCTGGCCGACTTCGGCGCCCTAACGGACGCGGTGATGGCCGGCGCCTCGGCGGCGGTGGTGGCGCAGGAGGCGCTCGTCGGCCATGACATGGGCACGCTCGGGTCGTGGCTGGCCGCCCAGGCGCCCTGGTCCGATTTCCCCTTCGTGGTGCTGTTGTCGCGCCGGCTCGGCAAGGGCGACGCCGCGTTCCGGGCCACGCTGGCCGCGCTGGGCAACGTCGTCATCCTGGAACGCCCGCTGAGCGCCGAGACGCTGGGCAGCGCCGTCGAGTCCGCCTTGCGCGCCCGGCAACGGCAGTACCTGGCGCGCGAAGCGCTGGCCGAGCGGCTGGCCGCGTCCGAGGCGCTGGCCGTGCTCAACCAGACGCTCGAGTCGCGCGTGAGCGACCGCACCCGCGCCTTGTCGCAAGCGAACGACCAGATCACGGCGCAGCTGATGGAGCGCGAACGCACCCAGCAGGCCTTGGCCCACTATCAAAAGATGGAGGCGCTTGGCCAGCTCACCGGGGGCGTCGCGCACGACTTTAACAATATGCTCAGCATTATCCAGAACAGCGTCGAGCTCATCGCCATGATCAGCGCGGAGGAGAAGGTGCGCGCGCGCGCCCTGACCGCCAAGGCGGCCTGCCAGCGCGGCGCCAAACTCACGAGCCAGCTCTTGTCCTTCGCGCGCAATCAGATGCTCGATTTGCGGCCGATCTCGATCAGCGACTTGTTTGACGTGGTCACCGAACTGGCCAAGCCACTGCTGGGCGCCGATATCGAGGTGGTATGCCACATCGAAGCAGGCGCGGCATTCGTCATCGCCGACGCCAACCACCTGGAAATGGCCATGCTCAACCTGGCGATCAACGCGCGCGACGCCATGGAGGGCAAGGGGCGGCTGACGATGCGCTCGTCGCGCGCGCCGGCCAAGGGCACGCTGGAAGCGGGCGACTATATCCGGATCGACGTCTCGGACACCGGGCCGGGCATGTCGCCCGACATTGCCGCCAAGGTTTTCGAGCCGTTCTTCACCACCAAGGCGGTGGGCAAGGGCACCGGCCTGGGGCTGAGCCAGGTCTACGGCATGGCCCAGCAATCGGGCGGCGCGGCCTTTGTCCGCAGCGTCGAAGGCCACGGCGCCACCGTGGAGATCTGGTTGCCGCTGGCGCCCGTCGCCGCGCCCGCGCCCGTGCGCCCGAACGATGCGGACGCGCTGGCGGGGCTGAAAATCCTGCTGGTGGAGGACGACGCGTTGGTGCGCGAGGGCATGGCCGAAGCGCTGACGTCGTTCGGCTGCGAAGTGGCGCAGACGTCGTCCGGCACGGAGGGATTGGCGGCGCTGGCGGCGCGCCGCCCGGATCTGTTGCTGACCGATTATTTGATGCCGGGGATGACCGGCGCCGAACTGGCCTGCGAAGCGCGCACGCTGTTTCCCGACCTGCCGATTCTCGTCGCCACCGGTTATGCCGACATGGCGGCCATTGAAAGCGCCATCGGCGGCAACGCGGTATTGCGCAAGCCGTTCGCGTTGAGCGAGCTGGCGCTGGCCGTCGCCAAGTCGACCGCCAGAGGCTGATCGGGGCATGGCCGCCGGCGCCGGCGCCGGCGGTGCTTCAGGGATGGGTTCGAGCCGAACGGCGTATCCGCGCGCATTTCTCCACCAGCTGGCGCCATTCGTGCAGGCCGATATTGTTGGCCGCCACTTCGGTATCGAGTTGGACGCGGATCGCTTCGATCTTTTCCCGATCCGGCGTCGTCATCGCCTTCAACTCGTCGAGGACGCTATCCAACCCGCGACCGATCGCGCTTAAAGTAATGTTCTGTGGCATAAGTTCTCGTCCGGCGTATGATGGGTTCGGCGCTGGCCCGAGGCCGCGTCATTTGATGAGCAGCATCATACCTCGACGCGCGCGCCCGGGCGGCACGCTTGGCGCGGCGGCAAGCCTGGGCCGCCCGCCGGCGCGCTATCGGGCGTGCTATCGGGCGCGCGGCCCGCTTTGTTCGATCAGGGCCAGCAGGCGCGCCGGATCGACCGGCTTGACCAGATGGACTTCGAAGCCGGCGGCGGCGCTGGCGGCGATATCGGACGGCTGGCCATAGCCGGTCTGGGCGATGA
>DASVTJ010000724.1:0-2099 GCA_036387635.1 Duganella sp. | reverse complement strand
AGGTCGGCGTCGCGCGTTTCACGGATCGTCTTGCCGTTGTCGAGCGTCTCTATGACGGCGAACAGGCGCGCATGGCGCTGCAGCAGGCGCGCCAGCGCGTACATCACGCGCGCGCGGCCATGGCCGCCCATGGCGACCCAGCCTGGCTGGGCGCGGCGCGCCGCGGCCACGGCGCGGTCGATGTCATCGCTGCCTGCCTGCGTCAGCTGCGCGAGCTCCTTGCCGTCGGCAGGGTTGGTCGAGGCGAAGGTGTCGGATGCCGGCGTCCACGCATTGTCGATGAACAGGCCGAACCTGCGGCCGTGCTGGTCCAGCCACGCTTGTGCTTCTTTCTGGCTCTCGGGTGCGGGGCCGTATTCCATGGTGTTCAGGATCTCGTTGATGGTCAGTGCAGTTGGCATGGCGATTTTCTTGTGATTGCGCTCAGGGTTGCGCGTGGCGGTGGGCGGCCGAATAATTGCCGGTCACGTAGTGTTCGAGCTGGCGCTCGATGTCGGTCAGCAGGCTCGATGCGCCGATGCGGAACAGGTGCGGCTCCAGCCACTCGTTGCCCAGTTCTTCCTTCATCAACGTCAGGTATTGCAGCGCGGCCTTGGCCGTGCCAACACCGCCGGCTGGCTTGTAGCCGATCTTGAAGCCGGTCTGCTCGTGGTAGTCGCGGATCGCGCGCACCATCGTCAGCGAGACGGGAATCGTGGCGTTGACCGGCTCCTTGCCGGTCGAGGTCTTGATGAAGTCCGCGCCGGCCATCATGCAGACCCACGAGGCCTTGGCCACGTTGTCCAGGGTGACCAGTTCACCGGTCGCCAGGATCGCCTTGACGTGGGCGTCGCCGCACGCCTGGCGGTAAGCCACCATCTCGTCGTACAGGGCCAGCCAGTTACCGGTCAACACGTGCTGGCGCGTGATGACGATATCGATTTCGCTGGCGCCGGCGGCGACCGACAATTCGATCTCGCGCACCTTGGTTTCCATGCTGGTCAGGCCGGCCGGGAAGCCGGTGGACACGGCGGCGATCGGCAAACGGCCTTGCAGCACGCGCACCGCCGGCTGGATCATCTCGTGGTAGACACAGACGGCGCCGGTGGTAAGCTTCTCGCCTTGCAGGCCGAGCGCCTCGACCAGATCGGCGCGCAGTGGACGCATGGCCTTCATGCACAGGCGCTCGACGCGGCCCGGCGTATCGTCGCCGGACAAGGTGGTCAGGTCGATCAGGCCGATAGCCTTGACCAGCCACGCGGCCTGGTATTCCTTCTTGACGGTTCGGCGGTTGGCCAGGCTGGCGGCGCGGCGGTCGGCGGCGCTTTTGTTGATATGGATATGGTTGATCCAGCCCAGGTCCAGCGGGACCGCTTCGTTACGCTTGAAGTCCGCGAGTTTCGAGTCTGTGCTTACGCTCATAACAGATTGCTCCCGTGGGAAAGTGGTTTCACGCCGAGGTGGTGGGCCAGCGTCTGGCCGATATCGGCAAAGGTTTCGGAGATCGGCAGCTGTTGCGGCTTCACGCCCGGACCGAAGAAGATCATCGGAATGTGTTCGCGGGTGTGATCGGAGCCGGGCCAGGTCGGATCGCAGCCATGGTCGGCGGTGATCACCACCAGATCGCCCTCTTTAAGCTGGGCGATGAATTCCGGCAGGCGCGCGTCCATCTCGTGCAGCGCGTTCGAATAGCCGGTGACGTCGCGGCGGTGGCCGAAGGCCTGGTCGAAGTCGACGAAGTTCACGAACGTCAGCGACTTGTCACCGGCTTCCTGCTCGACCTTCATCAGCGCGTCGAACAGCGCCATGTTGTCCTTGCCCTTGACCAGGCGCGAGACGCCCTGCGTCGCGAAAATGTCGCTGATCTTGCCGAGGGCGATGACTTCGCCGCCATCGTTCTTGACGTGGTCCAGCAATGTCGGCGCCGGCGGCGCGACCGCGTAGTCGTGCCGGTTGGTGGTGCGGGTGTAATTGCCGTTGGCGCCGGTGAACGGACGCGCGATCACGCGGCCGATGTTATACGGCTCGACCAGTTTGAAGGCGATCTCGCACACTTCGTACAGGCGTTCGAGGCCGAACGACTCCTCGTGCGCGGCGATTTGCAGCACCGAGTCGGCCGA
>DASVTJ010000723.1:0-1769 GCA_036387635.1 Duganella sp. | reverse complement strand
AAGGCCGACGCCACGCGCGGCGCGCTCAAGCGGATGTTCCTGCACGCGCATCAAATTACGTTCACGCACCCGGATTCCGGAAAAATCATGACGTTGAACGCGCCATTGGCCGCCGAATGTGAACGATTCTTGGTAAGCTTGGGAAAACCTCTTAACTAATCGCAAATATTCCGCAAATATTCTGAAGGAGTCCGGTCGCTGGCAGCGGCCGGAACACATGGCAAGAAAGCAATTTGATCTGATCGTCTTCGATTGGGATGGAACGTTGATGGATTCGACGTCAACGATCGTGAAATGCATCCAGGCGGCCGCGCGCGACCTGTCGCTGCCGATCCCGCGTGACGACGCGGCCGCGCATGTCATCGGCCTCGGCTTGCACGAGGCGATGCAGGCGGTGCTGCCGGACATCGACCCGGCGTACTACCCGCGCATGGTGGAGCGCTACCGCTACCATTTCCTGTCGCGCGACCACGAGTTGGTGTTGTTTCCAGGCGTGCACGACATGCTGGTGGAATTGTCGCAGAACGGTTACTTCCTGGCCGTGGCCACCGGCAAGAGCCGGGTCGGCTTGAACCGGGCGATGAACGACGTTAAGCTGTTGTCGATGTTCGATGCCACCCGTTGTGCCGACGAAACGTTCTCCAAGCCGCATCCGGCCATGCTGCAGGAATTGACGCGGGAATTGGGCCAAGACATGCGCCGTACCGTGATGATTGGCGACACTTCGCACGACTTGCTGATGGCGAACAATGCCGGCGCGGCGGGCGTGGCGGTACAGTATGGCGCGCACCCGGCCGATCAGTTGGCCGCTTGCAAACCACTGTACTCGGCCGCGACCGTGGCTGAATTGCATCAATGGCTGAGCGAGCACGCTTGATGGCTAGCGTATGAGCAACGACACCAGCAACGACGCGAGCAAGGACATCAGCAAAGCCACGGGCACTGATACGAGCACAGACGCGAACACAGACGCGAACCACGGCATTCTGGTCTGCACGTCGGACGCCGTGCTCGAGGGCGGCAAGGGCGTGCGTTTTGGCGTCAACGCCGGCGGCGCCGACGGCACCGGCTTCGTGGTGCGCTATCACGGTGCCGCGTATGCCTACCTGAACCGTTGCGCGCATGTCCCGATCGAACTCGACTGGGCCGAGGGCGAGTTCTTCGAGTCCAGCGGCTTGTACCTGATGTGCGCCACCCATGGCGCCATTTACATGCCGGAAAGCGGCCTGTGCGCCGGCGGTCCCTGCAAGGGCGGACGCTTGCGCCCGATCGGCGTGGTCGAGCGCGACCAGCAGATCTTTTGGCAACCGGATGACTACGTGCGCCCGCGCGCGTCTCAAGCTTCGAACTCGGCACCAGCAGCACCAGCATCACCAGCAGCACCCGACGCCTGACAACCCCAACTACTTCAATCCATGAGCGATAACATCGAGACCGGCGGCGCCAGCCCGCACATCACACCGACCCCGGCACAGCCCGTCAAATCGGCGCTACCCGCGTCCAACTGGGAGCGCGAAGTGCTGGAGAAACTGGTGTTCGCCACGCTCAAGGAGCAGAAGTCGTCGCGCCGCTGGGGCATTTTCTTCAAGTTCGCCACGTTATTGGTGATCATTTTCGCGCTCAGCAGTTACTTCGATTTCAGCTGGACCGGCTCGGAGGAAGCGCTGGGCCGCCACACCGCGCTGATCGAAATCGACGGCGCCATCGAATCGGAAGGCAGCGGCGCCGCCTCGGTGGTGATCCCGGCGCTGAACAAGGCGTTCGCCGAC
>DASVTJ010000722.1:0-2511 GCA_036387635.1 Duganella sp. | reverse complement strand
GGCGATGCGCAGGTCGGCTTCGTCCTTGACCGAGTGCACCATCACGCCGAGGATCTTGCCGTAGATGCGCAGTTGTTCGTGGGCGCCGATACGATAGGCGTCGGTGGTGATCAGCGCCAGCTTGTCCGGGCCGTGGCGCATCACGCAGCGCGCCGCCAGCTTGGCGGTGCTGGTGGTTTTGCCCACGCCGGTCGGGCCGACCAGCGCGAACACGCCGCCCTGGTCGATCAGCGCGTCCTCGTTGGCCATCGCCGACAGGTTGCGCGTCAGGACGGTTTTAATCCAGCGCATGCTGTCGGCGGCGTCGCGGCCGGCCGGAAGCTTGTCGATCAGGTAGCGCGCCAGGCTGGCCGAGAAACCGGCGGCCAGCATTTCGCGCAGCACCGCCGCTTTTTGCGGCTCGCGCGCCTGGGTGCTGCCCCAGGCGATTTCGGCCAGCTGGGTTTCCATCATGCCGCGCATGGCGCGGATCTCGCTCATCATGCCCTGCATTTCGGCGGCGGCGTTCTGCTTGGCGCTGGCGACTGCCGACGCCACCATGGCGGTGATCTGGTCGACGTCGATCGACGGCGCTTGCGACTGCATGACCGGTGCTGGCGCCGACGCGGCGGCTGCGGCGGCGGTCTTGGTGGCGTACGAGGATGGCGAGGCGACCACGCGGCGCACCGGCTGGGCGGGCATCTCGGCGGCCATGTTTTCGAAGCGTGGCTGCATGCGGGGTTCCATGCGCTGCTCGACGCGGCCTGGCGGCAGGCCCAGATCGAGCGAAGGCATCGGCTCGGCCATCGGCGAATGCGGCGCCGGGGTCGACAGCGAGGCGGCGTCGTCGTTGGCCAGCGCCAGGATCTCGACGCCGCCGTCGCATTGGCGGTTCGACAGGATCACGGCGTCCGGGCCGAGCGATTCGCGCACCTTGCGCAGCGCCTCGCGGGAAGTCGGCGCGGTGAATTTTTTGACGTTCATGGCCGGCTCCCCGAGGACTGGGTAGCGCGTGGTTGCGAAGTAATTTTGGCCATCGTCGACTCCTGTAGCTTGAGTAGCGCGTCTGCCGGGCGAGACGCTTTTCTACTCGGACAGTGCCATTATTGACGATGCACTCAGGAAACGATCCGCTGAACAGGCGCGGAAAGGGGCCGCTTTTCACCTTCGTCGCGGCGATTGCCTATTTTTCATCGAACACCTCCGCCAGAGTCGCGGCGCCAAGTACTTTCTTCGTCCAGGCTGTCAGTTGCCCGGCATCGGCGGCGGCCAACCGGTCGCTCACGACGGCGTCCAGTTTCCCGAAACGCTGGGCTAGCATTAACGCCAACATTTCCGCCAAACCGTCGCGCCGCCCTTGTTCCATCCCTTTCTTCACCCCTAATTCCATGCCAATGCGCTCAATTGAAGACATGTAGGTCATGGCCCCTCTCCTCTCAAATAGCAGGATGCCTTGACGCAAACGGGCATCCAATTCCTTCGGCAAAAACATGATCCAATCGATCACGCGATACAAGTTAATGATACGCTCACGCTCCCAATTTCGCTGATACAGTAGCTTGGTCAAACGCCATTTTTCGATGCGTCGCCGATGGGCATTGCCCTTGGTTTTCTGTGTGAGCAAGTGCGCCACCGTAACGAGCGCAAATGGGTTGTCCAGTGTCAGCAAGTGGTCGATGTCGCCGGCATAATCCTGCAATTTCACTATCGGAAAATCGATCCGCACCTCGCATCCCAGCAGGCAGTAGGAGAACGCCGAGGGCCGCCAGCGTTTGCCGGCATCGGTGAGCAGCGCCAGGCTGGCCACCGGACGCCGGTAGCGGTCGTAGACGCGATAGTTGTAGACAAAAAATACGCTCGGCGAAATCGCGTTCGTGTTGGCCCTGCACTTCCAAATGCACCAGCACCCACAGCTCCGCGCCGGTGTGCAGATGAATGCGCACCAGCTTGTCGAGCACGCGCCTGCCCAGCTCGGCGTCACGGCTCAGCGCGGCGAATTCCTGGTCGAGAAAGTCATGCGGCCGCGACCAGTCGATCGCGGCGTGCGCTTGCGGAAAGTAGAAGGCCATGAACTCGGGAAAGTGGTGCGTGACCACTTCCTTCCACGGCGTGTCGTAGTCGTCATCCATGTAGGCAGTCTAGGCCGCCGGCGCGGCGGCGACCGCGAACCGCTCAATCTTGCGGCGGGCACGGCGCCCTTCCCCTCCCCTTTATTGCTGCCCCACCAGCGCCGTCACGCGAATGGTCTTGGTCTCCGGAATCTCGGCATGCGACAGCACCTTCAATTGCGGCAACGCGCGGCGCAGGAAGCGCGACAACAAGGCGCGCAGCGGCCCCGGCACCAGCAGCACCGGCGTCAGCCCCAGCGCCTCCTGTTGCTGCGACGCCTGTTGCGCCTGTTGCGCGATGGTATCGGCCAGGCCCGGCTCGATGCCCGCGCCCTCCGGACCGCTGGCCGCCAGCGCCTGCATCAGCAAGCGTTCCAGGCGGTTGTCCAACGTCATCACCGACAGCTCGGCGGCGCCCGGGAAC
>DASVTJ010000721.1:0-4165 GCA_036387635.1 Duganella sp. | reverse complement strand
GGCGCCGCAGGAGGCGGCCGTGGTCACCGCCGCGAACAGGGCCGAGGCGCTGACGCCGAAGCGCGTCTCCTTGCCCTCCATGTTGCCGCCCGATTGCAGCGCGCCCATGGCCTGGTCGACGTTGAGCGCCTGCAGCGCGGGGTGCGCCTGCTGCTCGGCGCCCAGCACCACGACGGTGGTGACGACGAACAGCAGCGTCATCGCCCCCAGCAGGGCCCAGCCCTGGCGCCGGTCGCCGACCATGCGGCCGAAGGCGAAGCACAGGCCTGCCGGGATCAGGAAGATCGCCAGCATTTGCGCGAAGTTCGTCAGCGGCGTCGGGTTTTCGTACGGGTGCGCGGAGTTGGCGTTGAAGAAGCCACCGCCGTTGGTGCCCAGCAGCTTGATCGCCTCCTGCGACGCCACCGGTCCCATGGCGATGGTCTGCGTGGTGGCCGTCAGCGTTTCGGTGACCGCCTCGCTCTTGGCGTCCTTGAGCGGCTGGCCGTCGGCGCCGACTTTCGGCTGGGAGTAGGTGACCGGGTCGATCAAGCTTACTTCTTTATAGGCGGAGAAGTTCTGGATCACGCCCTGCCCCATCAGGAATACGGCCAGCACCAACGACAGCGGCAGCAGCACGTACAACGTCGAACGGGTGGCGTCCACCCAAAAGTTACCGATCGACTTGGCCGAGCGCGACGAAAAGCCGCGGATCAGCGCATAGGCGACCGCCATGCCGGTGGCGGCGGAGAAGAAGTTCTGGCCGGTCAGCGCCAGCATTTGCGTCAGGTAGCTCATGGTCTGCTCGCCGCTGTAGCCCTGCCAGTTGGTGTTGGCGACAAAGCTGACGGCGGTGTTGAACGACGAGTCGGGGCTGACGTTGGCCAAGCCTTGGGGGTTGAGCGGCAGGAAGGCCTGCAGGCGCTGGAGCGCGTAGACGGCCAGCGCGCCGATGCCGTTGAACGCGATCAGCGCGACGGCGTAGGCTTTCCAGTTCTGGCCTTCGGGCTTGCCGTCTTTGCCGTCTTTGCCGTCTTTGCCGTCCTTGCCGCCGACGATGCCGGCGGCGCGGTACAGCAGTGCCTCGACTTTCGCGAGCCAGACCATGCCGCCGATGGCGCCGCCGTCGCCGACGCGCGCCAGTAGAATACCAAGCGGATAGGCCAGCGCGATGACGGCCGCCAGGAACACCAGCAGCAAAATGGTCGATTGCAGGGTCATCACAGCTCCTCCGCTTTCAACAGCGCCACGATCAGATACACCAACAGGCCGGCGGCGGCAACCGCGCCGACCAGGTAGAAGATGCTCATGGCTGGCCTCCCAGTTTGTCGCAGCCGGCGGCAAACGCCAGGATCGCGGCACCGAACAGCACCAACGCACCGATAAATACTATGTCCATCACACCCCTCACAGGTCTTGTTTTGATAGCGTGAAGGTTAGCGGCAAGGGTCTAAAGATTTTGTAAAGACTTGCTGAGGGGGTGTAAACAAAGCGTAAAAACAAAGCGTAAAAAACCGGCGGCGGGCATGGCGGCCAACACAGTGTTTACATTTCGTTTACGGCCAGGCCCCTACTCTTTAGGGATTTTTTTTTACGGACGTCGGCATAAGCTTCAAGCATTGCCACTACCTGAAAAGGTCATGCTTACTTCCCTACGCGGTATCTGGGTGCCGCTGGCCACGCCGATGCATCATGGCGATATCGATTTCCCTGTGCTGCAAAACCTGGCCGATGGTTTGATCGCTAGCGGCGCCCACGGCCTGGTGGTGTGCGGCACTACCGGCGAGGCCTCGCAGCTGGTGCGGCGGCGGTCATGGCGCCATCTCGGCCGCCGCGCATATTCGCGTCGATTTGTTTGTGCGGCTGTTCGACCAGCTGTTGCCGGTCATCCGGCTGCTGTTCTCGGAGCCGAATCCGGCTTCGCTCAAGGCAGCGCTGTCGATGCAGGGACGCGCGGGAGAGGAGCTGCGCTTGCCCATGACGGCCGCCAGCACCGAGTGCAAGCTTGGCAGCTCAGCGGCGCTGGATGACCTGCACCGGATTCCCGTCTACCGCGCCGGGGCGGAAGCTGCTGCCGCTGCCGGGCAGGCGCCGATGGCGCCAATTACGGCGGTTACGCCGGCCGCGCCGGGTGGGCCGGCGCGCCCGGGCTACGGCACCTGTACCGCGAGGTGTTCCGCGCCGGGAGTATGTGGCGGGTGTAGGCCCCACGACTCGTTGTAGCAAAATCCCGATTTCGCCTTCTATTTTCTTCTATTTTTCCCTGCTTCGAACGATTCCCGCGATTCCCGGTCTAAATAGAGGAAAGCAGAAGAAAATAGAGGTGAAAATATGACGTTTACTACAGTGACCGTGCAGCTCTCCACCCATACCCTGCTCTCCCTCATCGGCAAGCTGCGCCGGCGTGGCGGCTCGGCCGATCTGTCCGAGGCGATTGCCGACGCCGTGGATTCCTGGCTCGCCGATCCCACTCGCTTTGAACCCGGCGCGGATGCAAGCGGTGTCCACGGCTATCAATGGAAATCGCTTTTTCTGCCAGAGGGGACGATACTGAAGTCCTGGAGCTACGGCGAAAACAACTTCGCACGCGTCGAGGGCGACGACATTATCCATAACGGCCGGAGCGTATCGCCGAACCAATTCGCACAATCCTTTGCGCGCGCCACGCGTAACGCATGGACGGACTTGTACATCCGCCGGCCCTGCGACAAAAACTTCACGCTGGCGAGTAAGCTGCGACAGCAGTTGGCCGATGAAGCAAAGACCATCCGGCCTACGCCGTCACAAGTGCTTCCCGCACCGCCCGAAGTCCAGGTGGCGCCATCACCGGCGGCCGTCGCGCCACCCAAGGAACCGCGCAATACCGACCGTGAGCCGGGCTGGGATCTGCCCGAGCGACGCAAATTTCGCTACCGGCTGGAGGATGTCGCCTATTAGACAGCGCGGCCGGCTTGCACCACCGAACCCCCGAACCGTTGCAGGGTCTGCGGGTTGGTTGCTAAAAAAAATCAGAAGGTCTTGCTGATCATGATCTGCACAGCCGTCTTGCCAAGGAACTTGCCGTTGGCCGGCGACGCGTAGGCCGTTTCGCTGGCGTTAGTGCCGATTACCGCCAGCGCGCCGGTTACCACGCCGAAGTCCTTGGTCGCGCCGATCTTCCAGTCGGCGTAGGTGGACGCGTCGTTGTGCTTGACGGTCTGGCGGCCGGCGTGCAGGTTGACGGTCAAGCCTTCGGCGGCCGCGATATTGGCGCCGATGTCGACGTAGCCGCTGTTTTTGCTGTCGACGAAGCCGAACAGATTGGTCACCGCCTGCGAATACTTGATATATGCCGGGCCAAAACCGAGTTGGCCGTAAATCTCGGTGGTGTCGGCGTTGGCGAAGCCGCGCACGTTTTTCAGGTCGTTGGATGGATAAACATAGGTCAGCACGCCGACGTCGTACGACACCGCCTCGGTCACCTGCCCGCGCTTGCCGGCGTAGATATCGACTTCGGCACCGCCGTCGCCGCCCGCGTCCCTGGTCCACTTGATGGTCGACAGCCAGATGCCGGCATACACACCGCTTGGGTTGTTGACGTAATCGAAACCGCCCTGCAACGCGGGCTTCAGGCGCGTTTGCGAGATGCCGCGATAGCGGTAGTCCGAAACGATGGCGGCGTTGAAGCTGGTCTCGTTGTCCGGCTTGACGGCAGCGGCGGCGCCACCGGCAGCGGCATCCTCGGCGCGGGCGGCGCCGCAGGCGAAAGCGGCGCCAATGGCGGCGGCGAGTAATAGCTTGTTCATCATCTGGTTCTTTCTTCTAGTGGTTAAACACATCTGGAGACAACGATCGCCAGAGGAGCGCCACGGTCATCGCGCCGGGCAGCGACCGCATCACCGCATCCATCACCCGCCCCACCATGGCCGTGCCGACGCACAGCCACACTTTCATGCGCGCGCCATGTTCGCAGGCCTCGATGCGCATGAACTCGGGTATCGGCGGTGATCTGCATCACGCAGGTGCGCGTGGCGCCTCTCGGCACCCTGCGACGGGCGGCGTGGACGTGGAAAAAAGCGTGCATGGCGAACCCCTGATTGATCGTTGCGGTACAAAACAGCTTATCGGGCGGGCCGTAAAAACGGTCTAAAAAGGCGCGCCGGCGTCGTAAACATCGTGTATAAATTGGCCCGCAGCTATTTTTTGT
>DASVTJ010000720.1:0-8464 GCA_036387635.1 Duganella sp. | reverse complement strand
CTGCTCCAGCTGGTCGAGCGTCATCACGTCGTTGTCGATCGACGTGTTGCGCGCGGCGCTGGAGGTCTCGATCTTGGCCAGCCTTACCGGCTTGCCTTCCAGCGCCGCCTCGATGCGCGAGCGCAGGCCCGGCTCGGGCGCGTCTAGCCGCACGCGCACCTCTAGGAACGGCTGCTGGTCCGATGGCGCGTCGGCCACGTCCAGCGCGGCCAGTTCCTCCAGTACCTGCGCCAGCGGCGCCGGCCTGGCCGGAACGCGCAGCAGTTCGACCGCGCGCGGCACGGCGATCGGCGCGATCTCGCGCACGCTGGCGCCGTCGATGTCGATGCGCAGGATCTGGTGGCGGTAGCCGACCTCCGCGAACGACAGCGGGATCGGGCTGCCGCAGTAGCGGATGTGATCCTGCTTGCCGACCGCCTGCGCCAGGTGCAGGTGGCCCAGCGCGGCGTAGACGATGGCCGGATCGAAGATCCCGGCCGGCAGCATCTCGGTGCCGCCGATGACGATGCGGCGCTCGGAGTGGTTCGACATCTGGCCGTCGATCATGTGGCAGTGGCCCATCGCCAAAATCGCCTGGCCGTCCTGGCGTTTGGACAGCGCCAGATCCAGCGCCTGTTTATAGAGCAGGGCGATGCCGGCCAAATAAGGATCTGCGCCTTCGTCGGCGGCCCCGCGCGGCACGTCGCCGGGCCGCAGGAAGGGTATCGCCAAGCACCAGGCTTCGATCCGGCCGTCGTTACCTGTCAGCGGCAGCACCAGCGCGTCGATGTCGATGGCGCCGTCGGCGTCGCGCTGCACCGCGCCGATCACGCGCGTGCCGTGCGCTTCGAGCAGCGGTCCGGGCGCCTCCAGCCGGCCCGGCGAATCGTGGTTGCCGGCGATGACGACCAGGTTCAGATGCGGCACACGCTCCTTGGCCCGCTGCAGGAAGCGGTACAGCTGCTTTTGCGACGCCGACGACGGGTTGGCGTTGTCGAAGATGTCGCCGGCGATCAGCAGCGCGTCGGCGCGCTCGGCGACGATGGTGTCGAGCAGCCAGTCCAGAAAACGCTGGTGCTCGTAGTGACGTTCGAAATTGTGCAGGGATTGGCCGAGGTGCCAGTCGGAGGTGTGCAGCAGACGCATGAGGATGATCGGTGGAAATAGCGATGAGGACGGGAAGGGCACAATATAGCGCAAGATGGCTGCGGACGAGTTTAGAAATGCTGAGCCGGACCGCTTTTTGCGCGGAGCATCCCGCGCCTTGCCCGTGCAGGCAAGGCGTTTGCGGATAAGCCCGCGAAAAATATCCGCTTCCGTTCATGGGTGATATTGATTTCCTTATTAGAATAGCGGCTGGCGCAACCCCGCGCGTGGACGCGAAGGAACAACTTTGACCGAATTGATAACGCCGCCGGCGCAGTCCGTGGACGACGCATGAGTTTGCCCGCCGCACCCGCCAGCCTGGTCGGCGCCGACGGCCAGCCGCTGTTCGGCCGCTTCGCCGGGCAGGCCGGCCCCATCGACTGGCGCGCGCTGGCCGCGCCGTACGCGCGGGGCCGCCTGTGGCGCCGCTTCCATCACAAGCGCTGGCACTACGTTGCGCTGTGCACGGAGCGGGTGTTCTGCGCGGTTGCCATCGTCGACCTGGGTTGGGCCAGCACCGCGTTCGCCTACGCTTTCGACCGCAACGACGGCGACATGCTGGCCAATTTCTCGCAGGACGTCATCGGGGGGCGGGCCGCCAGACTGGCCGACCACGCCGGCGGCTCGAGCCGCTTCGACACCGCCAAAAGCCGCATCGCCATCGACGCCGTCGGCGCGGGCCGCTACCGGTTGTCGCTGCAATGCGAGTTTGTCGAGATCGACGCCGAGTTTGGGGCCGGGGCCGGGGCCGGGCCTGGGACCGCGCCGCTGCTGCTGGCCAGCGGGCCGGTGGCCGGCGGCGCCGTGCACGCGACGCAAAAGTCAACCGGCCTGCCGCTCAGCGGCGAGGTGCGCACCTGGCGCGAGGACTACGACCTGGCCGGCGGCGTGGCCAGCTTCGATTATTCGAACGGTTTGCTGGCGCGCGACACGGCGTGGCGCTGGGCCTCCGCGCACACGCTGGAGATGGGATTCAATCTGCAGGCCGGCTATTTCGGCGGGCGCGAGAACGCGCTGTGGCTCGACGGCGAGTTGCATGCGCTGGCCCCCGCGCGCTTCCTGTACGATAGCAGCGATGCGCTGTCGCCGTGGCATATCTTCACCGAGGACGATTTGCTGGAGCTGCATTTCACGCCCGAGGGCGCGCGCCGCGACAACAAGAAAACGCTGTTCGCCGCCAGCCGGTATGTGCAGCCGGTCGGCACCTTCAGCGGCTGGGTGCGCGGCGCGACGGATCAGCCCAAGCGCATCGTCACGCAAATGATGGGCGTGACGGAAGACCATACGTCGCGCTGGTAGCCGATCGGCGCCCGCGCCGATCGGCCACTCTTATTAGTTGTGCCAACCTTGGGAACGCCGCCGCCATGAGCATCAGGAATCTCGACCGATTGTTCAACCCGCGCTCGGTGGCCGTGATCGGCGCGTCGGAGAAGCCGCAGCGGCTCGGCACGCGTGTGCTCGACAACCTGGCGCAAGGCGCGTTCAATGCCGGCGCCGGCGGCGGCGCCATCTGGCCCGTCAACCCCAAGTACACGGAATTGCACGGCATGCCGTGCTATGGCCGGATCGCGGCGCTGCCGGCGGCCCCGGACCTGGCGATTATCTGCACGCCTCCCGCCACCATCGCCGGCCTGATCGCCGAGCTGGGCGCGCGCGGCACCAAGGCGGCCATCGTCATGACGGCCGTCGGCGCCCGCCACGACCCGGGCAGCGACGGCCGCAGCGATAGCCGTGGCGAAAATCGCGCCGACAACCGCGCCGCCGGCCAGCGGCAGGCGATGCTCGACGCCGCCAAGCCGCACCTGCTGCGCATCCTCGGGCCGGGCAGCATCGGCGTGCAGTCGCCGGCGCTGGGCCTGAACGCGAGCTTCGCCCACCTGGCGGCCGGCGCCGGCAAGCTCGGGTTCGTCTCGCAATCGGGCGCATTGTCGGCGGCCGTGCTGGACTGGGCCGCGCTGCGCGGCATCGGATTTTCGCGCTTTATCTCGATGGGCGAGAGCGCCGACGTCGATTTCGGCGATTTGCTCGATTATCTGGCGGCCGACAACAGCACCCACGCCATCCTGCTGTGCATTGAAAACCTCAGTTCGGCGCGCAAGTTCATGTCGGCCGGGCGGCTGGCCGCGCGCGGCAAGCCGGTCATCGTGCTCAAGGTCGGGCGCGACGCCGACCCGGCCGCCGAGCTGGTGTTCGACGCCGCCATCCGCCGCGCCGGCATGCTGCGCGTGCACTCGACCGACGACTTGTTCGACGCCGTCGAAACGCTGGCGCGGCGCCGCCCGCAGCGCGGCGAGCGGCTGGCCGTGCTGACCAACAGCGCCGGCCTGGGATTGATCGCCGCCGACGCGCTGGAATACGGCGGCGCGGGACAAACCCGCTTGGCGCCGTTGTCGGACGCCACGCTCGAGCAGCTGGCGCTGGCCGGCGCGCCGGCCACCAATCCGGTCAACCTGCTGGCCGACGCCCCGGTCGAACGCTACGCCGCCGCCGTCGAGGCCTTGCTGCGCGAAGCGCAGGCCGACGCGCTGCTGTTCCTACACGCGCCGACGGCGATGGTGTCGAGCCGGCTGATCGCCGAGGCCGTGGCGCCGTTGATGCGCGCGGCCGGCAAGAACGTGCTGTCGTGCTGGCTCGGCGGCGGTTCGGTGACGGCTGCGCGCCAGGTCTTCGCCGACGCCGGCCTGTCCACCTACGACACGCCGGAAAAAGCGGTGCGCGGCTTCGTGCAAAGCGCCCAGTACCGGCGCAACCAGGAATTGCTGATGGAGGTGCCGGCCGGCCAGCCGACCACCTCGGCGCCGGAGCGGGCGGCGGCGCGCGCGCTGGTCAAGACGGCACTGGCTGCCGGCCGCGCCGCCTTGTCCGACGACGATGCGCGTGCGCTGCTGGCCGCCTACGGCATCGCGCTGGCCGCGCCGCAGCAGGCCGCCCTGGCCGGCCACACGCTGGCGGCGGCGCGCATCCAGATCGGCGCCGATCCGGTGTTCGGGCCGGTGGTGTTCTTCGGCCAGGGCGGCATCGCCGCCGACGTCGCCGACGACCGCGCGGCCGGCCTGCCGCCGCTGAACATGGTGCTGGTGCGCGACCTGGTCGGGCGCACCCGCGTGGCGCGCCTGCTGGCGCAGGGGCAGACCGCCGCCGACGCCGGCGCCATGGTGCGCACCCTGGTGCAGGTGGCCGACATGGTCACCGAGCTGCCGGAGCTGGCCGAACTCGATCTCAATCCGGTGCTGGCCATCGGCGGCGGCGTGGTGGCGCTGGGCGCGCGGGTGCGGCTGGCGCCGGCGCGCAGCGGCAGCACGCTGGCGATCCGGCCGTATCCGCAGGAACTCGAGCAGCAGGTCGACTGGCGCGGCGGCCGCATCCTGCTGCGCCCGATCCGGCCGGAGGACGGCCCGCAGCACCAAGTGTTTTTCCACGCGCTCGACCCGGACGACGTGCGGCTGCGCTTTTTCTCGGCCATGCGCGAGCTGCCGCCGGCGCAGCTGGCGCGCCTGACGCAGATCGATTACGACCGCGCGATGGCCTTCATCGCCACCCGCGCCGGCGCCGACGGCGCGCCGGAGACGCTGGGCGTGGTGCGCGCTGTCACCGATCCCGATAATCAGGAGGCGGAGTTCGCCATCATCGTGCGCTCGGACTTGAAAGGGCAGGGGCTGGGCTACCTGTTGTTCGGCAAGCTGGTCGACTATTTCCGCAGCCACGGCACCGGCGCCATCGTCGGCGACGCGTTGTCGGAGAACCTCGGCGTGCAAAAGCTGGTGCGGCAATTCGGCGGTGTGGTATCGGCGCATCCCGAACCGGGAATGGTGCGTTTGCATCTGCCTTTGCGGTAGTGTGGCTTATTGTCCTGATATATATTTAGTATTTCAAATGAAACGAAACGCCGTGGCGGGTTTGTTCTAGCTCAAAGCGTCTCTGTCGGGTTTATTTACACTTTCACTTCCGCTCTCGTCATCCACTTTGGTGAGGGCAACTTTAGTCTTGGGAGTCAGAATGTTAACGGCCACATATACCCTGGTAGCGCTGTCGGTGGAGCAGGCCACTGTGCGCCTCAGTTTGTTATCGTTTCAGAAGTATGTGCGTTCGACGTTGATGCAGCAGAACAGCATAACCCTGTCCCAGCTGGAATACGCGTGCGAGAACCTCAATAGCCTGTATCAGGCTTGTCATTGGCGCAAGACCGAGATGTATTTGATTCCGGCGCTGCGCGAAACCACCGAGCGGGCCGACAAGCTGCTCGACGAACTGAACCATTTGAACCAGGCGGCGCTGGCCGCCATCCGCTCGTTGCAGGAGCGCATGGGCATTTTCGCCGACGTGCGCGACTTCCAGGTCGAACAGGTGTGCGACAGCATCGAAACGTGCTGCTCGGCGCTCCTCAAGCGGCTCGAGAAAGAAGAGCAGGAACTGTTTGCCATGGCCCGCGGTCTGATAGGAGGCGAAACCTGGTTCTCGATCGCCAACCAGCTGATGATGCACGACAAGCATGTGGAGGAGATGAAGCGTTCGGGTGTGGCGTTGGGCGACCAGGCGCCGCCGGCCGTGGCGGCCAAGGCCAAGGCCAAAGCGGAGGCCGTCGCCGGCCGGCGCTCGGCCAACGCCAACGCCAACGCCTGGGTCGACGACAGCCAGATCACCATCCCGGGGCTGCAAGTGTTACCGACAGTGGAGGTGGACGGTGCCGGCATGGCGCCGGGCACCGCCGTATATCCCGCCCGGCAGCAGTCGCTGGACGATGCCTTTACAAAATAGCCGTCCAATAGCACTCGCGCCGGGCAAATTTCCCCTGCTTTGCTATGATGGTGGTTTTCCCCATCACATAGCGCACCATGTTCGATTTCATCTTTAAGCGCACTACCGACCAGCCGGCCGAAGCCGCCGCCACTCCGGCGGCGCCGCAGCAGGCCGCCGCCGCCGCGTTATCGGCCAGTCGCCGCGATGAGCAGGCGCAGCGCGCCGCCGCGCTTGCCGGCGACGAGGCGGCCGCCGTCGAACTCATTTTGCACAGCGAATTTGCCGGCGTGCGGCTGGCCGCCGCCGAGCACGTGCAGTCCCAACCATACCTGGAGCAGGTGCAGCAGGCGATGCGCAACACCGACCGCCGCGTCGCCAAGCTGATGCAGGGCCGGCTCGACGCCATCCGCTATCGGCAGGCCGAGCTGCGGAAGGCGCAAGCGTGCCTGGACCTGGCCAACCGTCTGCTGCAGGACGAGAAGTTGACGCCGAACCAGGTCGCCGAGCTCGACCGCCAATGGAAAATCACCTCGGCCGTGCCCGAGCTGGCCGTGGCGTTCGACGCCGCGCGCGCCGCGCTGGGCGCCCGGCTTGAGGCGCAGGTTAATTTACAGCGCAGCATCATCGATGCGCTGGCCGTTGTGCGCCAGTTGCCAACCGCCGGCCTGGCGCCGGACGAGGCGCGGCAGGCGATCGAGCGTCACTCCGCCGCGCTGGCCGAGTACCGGCAGTCGCCGGAGCACGCCGCGCTGCCCAAGCATCTGTTGAATGACTTCGCGCAGGCGCTGGAGCAGACCGGCGCGGCGTTGACGGCTGCCGCGCAACGCGCCGCGCAAGCTTCCACGCCGGCGACCGCGGCGCCGTCGACGCCATCGGCTTCCGCCGCCGAGGCTGATGTCTCCACCGCCGATGCCGATTCCGGTGTCGCCGCCGATGCCGCCGCAGGTGTTGACGGCGTCGCCGGCGCCGACGCGGCCGTTCCTGGCGCGCCGGTGTCGAAGTCCGACGCCCGGCAGCCGGGCACATCCGGCAACCAGGCCAAAGGCCCGAAGCCGGCCAAGCCGGCGCAGCCGCCAAAGGAAGCCGACAAGAAATTCCTCGAAACGCTGGATGCGCTGGAAGCGGCGCTGGAGCAGGGTTCCTTGCATGCTGCCGCCGAGCACGACAAATGGTTGAAAGAACACAAAACCCGCCTGACGCCGGCGCAGACCGACCGTCTGAACCACGTCCGCGCCGAACTCAAGCGCTTGGGCGACTGGGCGCGCTGGGGCGGCAACGTCTCGCGCGAGGAACTGGTCAAAACCGTCGAGGAATTGCCGGCGCTGGGCTTGCCGATGAGCGAGTTGGCCAAGAAGGTCGGCAGCATGCGCGAACGCTGGAAGGCGCTCGACAACGTCTCCGGCCACGCGCCCAAAAGCTTGTGGGAGCGCTTCGACGCCGCCTGCACCACAGCCTACGCGCCGGCCGCCGCGCACTTCAAGCAGCTGGCCGATGAACGTCACGCCAACGCCGCCAAGGCGCAGGCGCTGATCGACGAGACGCTGGCGATGGCCGACGCGGCCGCCAGCGACGACGCCGATCTGAAGAACGTGGCCGCCGCCGGCCAGCGTCTGCGCCAGGTATGGGGCCGCCTCGGCACCATCGACCGCAAGGAAAAGCGCAAGCTCGACCAGGCCTTCGACAAGGCCCTGGCACAGATGCTGTCGCCGCTGTCCGAGCAGCGCAAGATCGAAATGGCCAAGCGCGAGGAATTGATCGCCGAAGCCGAGCGGCTGGAGCCGTCGGACCGCAACACGCTGGACAATTTGCGCCGCTTGCAGGAGCGCTGGCAGGAGCAGGCCAAGGCGTTGCCGCTGGAACGCAAGGCCGAGCAGGCGCTGTGGCATCGGTTCCGTGCCGCGTGCGACGCCATTTTTGCCAAGCGCAAGGAAACCGCGCACGCCGCCGACCACGAACGCAAGGCGCATCTGCAAGCGCGCGAAGCCATCTGCAAGGAGCTGGAAACGGCCACCTTCAGCGGCGAAGACAAGGCGCAACTGGCGGCCATCGCCAAGACGCTGCGCGACGCCGCCGCCGCGTGGAACGCGTCCGGCATCGTGCCGCGCGCGGCCGAAGCCAAAATCACGCAGCGCTACAACGCCGCCGTGGCCTTGGTGCAGGAGCAGGCGGAGGCGATCAAACGCCGCGCCGGCGCCGCGCAAGCGAACGCGCTGCGCGACAAACTGCGGCTGTGCCAGGCGCTGGAAGTCGCCATCAGCGAGGCGGGCGCCGATATCGACGCCGCCGAATGGCAGGCCCGCTGGGCCGCGCTGCCGCCGCTGGCGCCGGAGTACGAGCGTGCGCTGCACGGCCGCTTCGCCGCCGGGCTGGCCGCGCTCGACGGCAAGCGCGCGGCCTACGCCGAGCAGCTCGAACGCAACCGCGCCAAGCTGCTCGACGAGGTGCTGCGCCTGGAGATCGGGGCCGGCGTCGACAGCGGCGCGGAATTCGCGCGCGAGCGTCTGAAGATGCAGGTCGAAGTGCTGCAATCGTCGCTCAAGTCCGGCCAAAAGCCGCTGACGGCCGCCGCCGCCTACCTGCAACTGTGCGCGATGCCGGCCCT
>DASVTJ010000719.1:0-3335 GCA_036387635.1 Duganella sp. | reverse complement strand
TTACTTGCCATTATTATTCCTTTGCGCCGTCGGCGGCCTTGCTGTAGATGAACTGATTGATCAGGTCTTCCAGCACGGCGGCCGATTGGGTTCGTGCGATTTTGTCTCCGGCGGCCAAATTCTTGGTATCCCCGCCGGCCTCGATGCCTACATATTGCTCACCCAGCAGACCTGCCGTCAAAATCTTGGCGGAACTGTCCTTAGGGAATTTATAACCTTCTTCCATGTTCAAGGTTACCAGCGCTTGATAACTTTTGTCATCAAACTTGATCTCCCCGACACGGCCGACCACCACGCCGGACGCCTTCACCGCCGCCTGCGGACGCAGGCTGCCGATGTTGTCGAACTTGGCGGTGATCTCATAGCTCTTGCCGAAAGACATGGAACCCATGTTGCCTGCCTTCAAAGCCAGGAACATCAACGCGGCCACGCCGACGACGATGAACAGACCGACCCAGACA
Organism: Duganella sp.; assembly: GCA_036387635.1. Classification (GTDB taxonomy): domain Bacteria; phylum Pseudomonadota; class Gammaproteobacteria; order Burkholderiales; family Burkholderiaceae_D; genus Rugamonas. Next base: position 2,874 of record DASVTJ010000719.1, on the reverse strand, counting down.
TCCAAAGATTTACGTTGCATAACTATCCTCGCTTAATACTACCAATTTTCTTTAATTTTTTACTTATTTGCTGAACATCAAAGCGGTCATCATGAAATCGAGCCACCAGATCATCAGCGATGAGATCACGACCGTGCGCGTGGTGGCGCGCGCGACGTCTTCCGGTGTCGGCTGGGCCTCATAACCCTGGTACAGCGCGATGAAGGTGATGGCGATGCCGAACACCACGCTCTTGGCGAAACCGTTGAAGATGTCTTTCCAGATGTCGACGCCGCCCTGCATTTGCGACCAGAACGCGCCTTCGTCAACCCCGATCAGCTTGACGCCGACCAGCCAGCCGCCCAGCACGCCGACGGCGCTGAACACCGACGCCAGCAGCGGCACCGACAGCGCGCCGGCCCAGAAACGCGGCGCCAGCACGCGCTGGATCGGGTTGACGGCCATCATTTCCATTGCCGACAACTGCTCGCCGGCCTTCATCAGGCCGATCTCGGCGGTGAGCGAGGTGCCGGCGCGGCCGGCGAACAGCAGCGCGGTGATGACCGGACCGAGTTCGCGCGTCAGACCCAGCGCCACCAGCAGGCCCAAGGATTGCTCGGCGCCGTATTTATTGAGCGTGTAGTAACCCTGCAGGCCGAGCACCATGCCGACGAACAGGCCGGACAAGGTGATGATCAGCATCGAGTAATTGCCGATGAAGTGCAGCTGCTCGATCAGCAGGCGCGGCCGGCGCAGCAGGCCCGGCGACAGGCGCAGCAGCTCCAGGAACAGGCGCGCGCCGTAACCGATGCTTTCGATGTAATCGCGCAGCGGCGCGCCCAGCTGGGACAACCAATTTCTTACCGTCATGCTTTGCCCCCCAGGCCCAGATCGTCGGCCAGGGATTTGCCTGGATAGTGGAACGGCACCGGGCCGTCGGCCTCGGCGTTCACGAACTGGTGCACGTACGGATCGGTCGAGACCAGCATGTCGGCCGGCGTGCCGTGCGCGACGATCTTGCCCTGCGACAGGAAGTAGACGTAGTCGGCGATGGCGAAGCATTCCTTGACGTCGTGCGACACCAGCACCGTGGTCGAGCCGAGCGCGGAGTTCAGGTTGCGGATCAGATTGGCGGTGACGCCCATCGAGATCGGGTCGAGGCCGGCAAACGGCTCGTCGTACATGATCAGTTCGGGATCGAGCGCGATCGAACGGGCCAGCGCCACGCGGCGCGCCATGCCGCCGGAGATTTCGCCGGGTTTCAGCTTGGCGGCGTTGCGCAGGCCGACCGCGTGCAGCTTCATCAGCACCAGATTGCGGATCAACTCTTCCGGCAGATCGGTGTGCTCGCGCAGCGGGAAGGCGACGTTTTCAAACACGGTCAGGTCGGTGAATAGCGCGCCATGCTGGAACAACATGCCCATTTTGCGCCGCAGCAGATACAAACCGGCGGTATTTAACTTGTGCACGACCTGGCCTTGAACCTTCACCTGGCCTTTGCGCGGGCGGATCTGGCCGCCGATCAGTCGCAATACCGTCGTCTTGCCGCTGCCCGAACCGCCCATCACTGCGATCACTTTTCCGCGCGGGAAGTCCATGTGGAGACCCGACAAGATCGAGCGCTTTCCATAGGAAAAGTGTAAATCACGGATTTCGACAAGATTAGGCACGACTGAACTCATTTTTTTGAATGCCGTATTGTAGTGCAGAAAGGATAATCTCTGCTGGAGACGCGGGTTTTCACGCACGGGGAAACCACAGTGCGCGCAGGGCGAGACAAATAATACATTACTAATGAATCTGAAGTCAGCAATTTACACCCAGCATGAATTGTTACATCGCAAAAAAAAACCGGCATCGCATGGGATCACCATGCGCTGCCGGTATCAAGCGGTTTGCGGCGGGATCGATCAGCGCGGCAGATCGGAATAGCCCATCAGGAACTCGTCGACCGCGCGCGCGCATTGGCGCCCTTCGCGGATCGCCCACACCACCAGCGACTGGCCGCGGCGCACGTCGCCGGCGGCAAACACCTTCGGCGCCGAGGTCTTGTAGCAGCCGTCGCCGTCGGTGGTGGCCTTGGCGTTGCCGCGCGCGTCCTTGTCGATGCCGAAGGCGTCGAGCACGTTGGCGACCGGCGACACGAAGCCCATCGCCAGCAGCACCAGGTCGGCCTTCATTTCGAATTCCGAGTTCGGCACTTCGGCCATCTTGCCGTCCTTCCACTCGACGCGGCAGGCGATCAATTTCTCGACCTTGCCGCCCTTGCCTTCCAGACGCTTGGTGGCGACCGCCCAATCGCGCTCGCAACCTTCCTCGTGCGACGACGAGGTGCGCAGCTTGGTCGGCCAGTACGGCCACACCAGCGGCTTGTTTTCTTGCTCCGGCGGCATCGGCATCAGTTCGAACTGCGTGACCGAGGCGGCGCCGTGGCGGTTCGAGGTGCCGACGCAGTCGGAACCGGTGTCGCCGCCGCCGATGACGACCACGTGCTTGCCGGTGGCTTTCAACTGGTCCTTGACCTTGTCGCCGGCGTTGACCTTGTTTTGCAGCGGCAGGAAGTCCATCGCGAAATGCACGCCCTTGAGCTCGCGGCCCGGCACCGGCAAATCGCGCGGCTGCTCGGCGCCGCCGGCCAGGATGACCGCGTCGAATTCTTTTTCCAGGTCTTCCGGGAAGATGGTTTCCTTGGCCCAGTTGTTGACGTTGGCGGGGAAATCCTTGCCTACCAACACGCTGGTGCGGAACACGACACCTTCGGCTTCCATCTGCTTGATGCGGCGGTCGATGTGCGACTTTTCCATCTTGAAGTCTGGAATGCCGTAGCGCAGCAGGCCGCCGACGCGGTCGCTCTTCTCGAACACGGTCACGGCGTGGCCGGCGCGCGCCAGTTGC
>DASVTJ010000718.1:0-1846 GCA_036387635.1 Duganella sp. | reverse complement strand
CGCACCTTCAAACTGGTCGACCAGATCTCCGGCCGCATGCTCGGCATCCGCGCCGACATGACGACGCAGGTGGCGCGCATCGACGCCCACCTGTTGAACCGCGACTCCGTCACCCGCCTGTGCTACGCCGGCAGCGTGCTGCACACCCGTCCTTCGGGCCTGCACACCACCCGCGAGCCGCTGCAAATCGGCGCCGAGATATACGGCCACGCCGGCCTCGAAGCCGACGCCGAGATCCTCGAACTGTCGTTGGCTTCCTTGGCGCTGGCCGGTTTCGACGAGGTGCGTCTGGACCTGGCCCACGCCGGCGTGCTGCGCGTGATCCTCGACGCCGACGCCAACGCGGCCAGCGATGAAATGGCGCTGTACGCGCTGCTGCGCTCCAAGGACGTGCCGGGCCTGCAGGCCATCACCGCCAACTACGCGCCGCCGGTGCGCGAGGCGCTGCTGGCGCTGCCGAATCTGTACGGCGACATCGACGTATTGAAAAACGCGCGCGACACGCTGCCGGATCTGCCGGGCATCGCCAAGGCGCTGGCCGAACTGGCCGCGCTGGCCGCGTCCGCGCTGGGCCGCGCCGAAGTGGCGATCGACTTGGCCGACCTGCGCGGCTACCAGTACGAAAGCGGCGCGATGTTCGCGCTGTATGTGCCGGGCTTGCCGAACGCGGTGGCGCGCGGCGGCCGTTACGATCACGTAGGCGAGGCCTTTGGCCGGGCGCGTCCCGCCACCGGCTTCTCGCTCGACCTGCGCGAACTGGCGCGCCTGTTGCCCACGGCGGAGCGCAAGCAGTCGGTCCGCGCTCCGTGGGGGAACGCGCCGGAATTGAAGGAAAAAATCGCCGAGCTGCGCAAGGCTGGCGAGATCGTGATCCAAAGTATGCCGGGTCACAGCAACGAGCTGGACGAGTTCGAGTGCGACCGCGCTCTGGTACTCGACGATAGTGGTAGCAACTGGATTCTTAAAAACTTAGGTTAGTGTGATGTCAAAGAAAAACGCAAAGAACGTCGTCGTCATCGGTACCCAGTGGGGCGATGAAGGCAAGGGCAAGATCGTCGACTGGTTGACCGATCATGCACAAGGTGTGGTCCGCTTCCAGGGCGGCCATAACGCCGGCCATACGCTGGTCATCGGCGGCGTCAAGACCGCGCTGCAGCTGATCCCGTCGGGCATCATGCGTCCGGGCGTGGCCTGCTACATCGGTAACGGTGTGGTGGTGTCGGTGCCGGACGTGCTGCGCGAAATCGACAAGCTGGAAAAAGTCGGTGTCGAAGTGGCGTCGCGCCTGAAGGTGTCGGACGCGGCCCCCGTGATCCTGCCGTACCACGCGGCGCTGGATCTGGCCCGTGAAGCCGCGCGCGGCGAAGCCAAGATCGGCACCACCGGCAAGGGCATCGGCCCGGCCTACGAAGACAAGGTGGCGCGCCGCGCCATCCGCGTCGCCGACCTGCTGAACGAAAAGCGCTTCGCCGAAAAACTGGCCGAGAACCTCGACTACCACAACTTCGTGCTGGAGCACTACCTCAAGGCCCCGCGCATCGAATACCAGAAAACCCTGGACGACGCGCTAGCCTACGTGCCGCGCCTGCGCCCGATGGTGACCGACGTCTCGAGCGCGCTGTACGCCGCGCACAAGGCCGGCGCCAATCTGCTGTTCGAAGGCGCGCAAGGCTCGCTGCTGGACGTCGACCACGGCACCTATCCATTCGTCACCTCGTCGAACTGCGTGGCCGGCAACGCCGCCGCCGGCGCCGGCGTCGGTCCGAACATGCTGCACTACATCATGGGCATCACCAAGGCCTACACCACCCGCGTCGGTTCCGGCCCGTTCCCGTCGGAGCTGCCG
>DASVTJ010000717.1:0-5692 GCA_036387635.1 Duganella sp. | reverse complement strand
GGCGCTGGCGAACGTGCGCGCCGCGCGCGACGCCCATGTCGCCACGCGGTTGCGCGCCGCCGGCGCCGTCATCATCGGCAAGACCAATCTGAGCGAGTGGGCCAATATGCGCTCGACGCATTCGGTCAGCGGCTGGAGCGGCCGCGGCGGACTGACGTTGAACCCTTACTCGCTGGACCGCAACTGCAGCGGCTCCAGCTCCGGCTCCGGCGCGGCCATCGCCGCCGGCCTGGCCACGCTGGCCGTCGGCACCGAGACCGACGGCTCGATCGTCTCGCCGGCGTCGATCTGCGGCCTGGTGGGCATCAAGCCGACATTGGGATTGGTCAGCCGCAGCGGCATCATCCCGATCGCGCACTCGCAGGACACGGCCGGGCCGATGGCGCGCAGCGTGACCGATGCCGCGCTGATGCTGGCGGCGCTGGCCGGGGCCGACCCGCAAGATCCGATCACCCAGGAGGGCGCGGGCAAGGCCGGCGATTATCTGGCGGCCTTGCGGACCGGCGGATTGAAAGGTTTGCGCATCGGCGTGGCGCGCAATTTTTTCGGCGACAACGCCGCCGTCGATGCGGTTATCGAGAAGGCGCTGGCGGAACTGCGGGAGCAGGGCGCGGTGCTGATCGACACCGAGGTGCCGAACGCGGACAAATACGGCGACACCGAGACCGAGGTGCTGCTGTACGAATTCAAGGCCGATCTGGCCGCGTATCTGAAAGAGTACGCGCCCAATGCGGCGGTGGCTAACATGGCCGACGTCATCGCCTTCAACCAGCAGCACCGCAGGCGGGAGCTGCCGTATTTCGGCCAGGAGTATCTGGAACGCGCGCAGCAGAAGGGCGGCCTGGAGACGCCGGCCTATCGCGAGGCGTTGGCCAACAACCACCGTTACGCGCGCGCCGAAGGCCTGGACCGCGTGCTGCGCGAACATCGGCTGGACGCGCTGGTGGCGCCCACCGGCGGTCCGGCGTGGCTGACGGACTTCGTCAACGGCGACCATTTCGGCGGCAGCTTCTCGTCGCCGGCGGCGGTGGCGGGCTATCCGCACATCACCGTGCCGGCCGGGTACGTGCAGGGCTTGCCGGTCGGGCTGTCGTTCGTCGGCGCGGCGTTCAGTGAGGCAGCGTTGATTCGCATGGCTTACTCGTACGAGCAGGCCACCAGGCACCGCCGCCCGCCGCAGTTTCCGGCCAGCGTGTCGCTGGCGGTCAGGTAGCGCTTATTTCAGGAAGCGCAGCGTCGGTTCGATGTTGCGTTCTTGTAGATGGCGCACGATGTCTTCGATGGTCGCGTCTTCAAGCAGCAAGCCTGCCGGCGTGGCGCCGGCCTTGTTCGACGCCGCCGTTCGCGCGGGCGTCGATGTCGTTCTCGATGTCGTTGTCGTTGTCGACGCTGGCCGGGCGTCGGCACCTTCAGCGGCGCCCGGCCTGGCGCCCAGCACGTCGAACGCGTGCGCCAGCTCCTTTGCCGTGATGCTGCGCAGTCCTTCGAGGAACGACGTTTGCGCCACGACCGGCGGTTGCATGTCCAGGCCCAGATCGTCGGCGAACGACGCGCCCATGCCCGGATTGATGAACGCCGCCCACAGGCCGCTGGCCTGATGCAAACTCGGTGGCAGTTCGACCGCCGTTTTATCGAGATCGGTTTCCTGCTGCGCGAAGTACGCCTGATGCAGCAAGGCTTTCAGCTCCCGCAGCCGCGTCGCCGGCACCGGCGTTTCCAGCGACAGCCACAGGCCGTAGCTGTCGCCACCGGACACGCTAACCGCCGGCGCGGGCAACCCCAGCTCCGTTTGCAGCGCGTTGGCGGTCTCGCACAACTGGCTCCAGTGGCCGTCGTCCGGCAGCTTGCGGAATTCGATGACGAAGGCGCGCGCCATGCCGTCGGCGTCGGCCAGATCGACGCTCAGCGTGTGCTCGCCGCGCAGGTGCCGCTCCAGACTGGCGTCGTCGTAACGCTGGTCGCCGGTAAGGTACAGCCGGCGCAATTGCGCAATCAACTTAAGCATCTAACCCTCACAAAAACCTTGGAAAATACGTCGATGTACCTGGGGCTTACACCTCGATGAAGCGCATCTTGAAGTTGCGGCCCTTGATGGCGCCGAAGTCGCCGCCCAGCGGATTGTTTTTGCTGAGGCGATCGAACGCGTCGTACGCCACGCGGCGGTCGATCGCCACATAGGTCTGGAACTCGAACACGTTGATCTTGCCGACCTGTTCCTTGCTCAGGCCGGCGTCGCCGGTCAGTGCGCCCAGCAAGTCGCCGGGACGCAGCTTGTCCTTTTTGCCGCCCGAGATCACCAAGGTCATCATCGGCGCCGGATCGACGCCGTAGTCGTCGCCGTCCAGGCTATCGAGGTCGAACCACTCGGCCTTCGAACCCTGGTATTCCTCGATCAGCTTGACCCACTTCTTTTCGTTCGGCGCGCACAGCGACAGCGCCAAGCCCTTTTCGCCGACACGGCCGGTGCGGCCGATGCGGTGAATGTGCACCTCGGTGTCCTTGGAGACGTCGACGTTGATTACCGCCTCCAGGTTGGGGATATCGAGGCCGCGCGCGGCGACGTCGGTTGCCACCAGCACCGAGCAGCTGCGGTTCGAGAACAGCACCAGGATTTCGTCGCGCTCGCGCTGTTCCAGTTCGCCGAACAAGGCCAGCGCCGAGAAGCCTTTCGCGCGCAGGTCGTCGGCCAGTTCGCGGCACTGTACCTTGGTGTTGCAGAAGGCGATCGCCGACGCCGGCTTGTAATGCCCCAGCAGCTTGCCGACGGCGGCGGTGCGCTGGTCGAAGCCGATCTCGAAGAACAGCTGCTCGATCTTGCTGTTGTCGTGCTGCGCCTCGACCGTCACTTCGACCGGATCGGCCAGGAAGGCATCGGTGGCGCGGCGGATGTCGTCCGGATAGGTGGCCGAGAACAGCAAGGTCTGGCGGCGTTTCGGGCAGGCGCTGACGATGCCGGCGATTTCGTCGTAGAAGCCCATGTCGGTCATGCGGTCGGCTTCATCGAGCACCAGCGTCTCGACCTTGGACAGGTCCAGCGTGGCGCGGCCCAGGTGGTCGCGCACGCGGCCCGGCGTGCCGACGACGATGTGGGCGCCGTGTTCGAGCGAGGCGATTTGCGGGCGCATCGGCGAGCCGCCGGTCAGCACCAGCACCTTGACGTTGCCGGTGCTGCGCGCCAGGCGGCGCAACTCGTTGGCCACCTGGTCGGCCAGCTCGCGGGTCGGGCACAGCACCAGCGCCTGCACCGCGAACCAGGCCGGATTGATTTTGGCCAGGATGCCGATGCCGAAGGCGGCGGTCTTGCCGCTGCCGGTCTTGGCCTGGGCGATCAGGTCGCGCCCGGCGAGCACCGACGGCAGGCTTTGGGCCTGGATCGTGGTCATTTCCTTGTAGCCGAGCGAGTCGAGGTTGGCGAGGAATTCGGCGGTCAGCGGCAAGCTGTCGAAGGCGGTGTTGTCGGGGGAGGTCACGGGGGAAGTCACGGGGTAAGTCATGATGTCAGGCCTGTTCAAAAAGGACGTGGGCACAGTCTAACAGGCTCTGTTGCGGCCCTGACGCTGTGTGCAGATAGGGTTATTGTGTTGGTGCGTCCGGCGCCCACACCGGCAGGCCGGTCAGGTCCAGCGAGTCGTCGCGGACCCACACCGGCAAGCCGCTGGTGTCGGTCGGCGCGAGCAGTTCGAGTTGTTCCTGCTTGAGCTGCGCGCGTTTGGGACGCGGCGCCGGCGGGCGCTTCGCTTCCGGTTCGAGCGGCGCGGCCGGGCTGAAACCGGGCAGGTCGAACGTGGCGTTATCTTTTTTATCTCTCATTCCAAAATCTCGTGCCCCCGGCGCCATCGAAAAGGCGCCGCTCAAAACAAAAGCCCGGCTGCAGGAGTCGGGCTCAGTGAGGTAATAAGCCGCGATTGTAGCATACCCACGCGGCGCCAAGGGGAATGTCAGCGGAAGCTCAACGCCCCCGTCAGGTCGCCCGGCGGCGGCGCCTGGCGCGCGGCGAAGGCCTCGTTGCGCGCCTTCAGCCCCGCCAGCAGCGGCAGCTCGTGCAGGCGCGTGATGAAGCGCAGGATCGACGTGGTGTCGTAGAAGCTGTGGTCGACCTGGCCCTTCTTGGCGAACGGCGACACCACGATGGCCGGGATGCGCGAGCCCGGTCCCCAGCGGTCGCCCTTGGGCGGCGCCACGTGATCCCACCAGCCGCCGTTTTCGTCGAAGGTGATTACGACCACCATGTCCTTCCACTGCGGCGACTTCTTCAAGTGCTCGATCACGTTGGTGATGTGGGCGTCGCCGGACTCCACGTCCGAATAGCCGGCGTGCAGGTTCAGGTTCCCCTGCGGCTTGTAGAAGGCCACCGGCGGCAGCTTGCCGGCGATGGCGTCGGCGATGAATTTGTTCGAGATCGGACTGTCGCCCATGCCGCCGTCGCGCAGGTGTTCGATGCGCGCCGCCGTGCCGGGCGCGAACTGCTTGAAGTAGTTGAACGGCTGGTGGTGGAACTGGAAGTTGGGCTTCTCGCCGCCGCCGCGCGCGTCGAGCGCCGCCTGCCACGCGCCGCCGTACCACGCCCAGCCGACCTTTTTCGCCGACAGCAAGTCGCCGATGGTGTCGTAGGTTTGCGGCGGCAGGGTGCCGGCATCGTCCGGGTCGGCCAGCAGCTTGTCGCCGCCGGCGGCGGGGCGGATGTAGCTGGGCTGATACGGCGGCGCCATGGTGTTGACCGCGTAGCCGTCCGGCGTGATGGCGCCGTTGTTGACGTACAGCGGCATGCCGTCCATCGCCGAGGCGGGGCTGTCCTTGGTCACGCTGAGCCGCATGCCGGTGGGGCCGTCGTCGAGCGCCGCTATTTTCTTGCTGGCCGCCGTTTGCGCGGCGTTGAAGTATTCCGGCGTGCGGCCGGAGATCAGGAACTGGTGGTTCAGGTAGGAGCCGCCGAAGGCCGCCATGAAGAAGTTGTCGCACAAGGTGAACTGTTCGGCGATCTTCCACAGGCCGAGGTTTTTGTCGGTCTCGCCATAGTGGCCCATGACCATGCCGCCGGTATTGCCCCAGGCCGCGAAGCCGTCGTTTTTGCCGCCGTTGATCTGCATCTGGTTCTGGTAGAACAGGTGCCACAGGTCGCGCGTGATGACCGCCTCCGGCAGCGGCTTGCCGTCGATGTCGGCCAGTTTGAACGGCGCGTTCGGCAAGCCCTTGATGTCGTCTTCCTTCAGCACGTATTTTTTGCCGCCGATGTCCTGCGTGTTCGGCACCATGCCGCCCCATATTTTCGGCAGCGCCGGCAGCACCGAGCCGTCGCGGTCGCGCTGGGCGTAGGACGCGGCCGGTACCGCCGACAGCGGCGCGGCCGTGCCGGGGAAGTTGGCGAACAGGTTGTTGAAGCTGCGGTTTTCCAGATAGATCACCACCACATTCCTGACGCTGGCCTTGAGCTTGGCGTCGAGCGAGCCCTTGGCCGGCTGGCGCGCCGGCGCGGCTCGGGCTTGGCCGAGCACGGGCAGCGAGGTGGCCAAGCCGGTGGCCAGGCCGGTCGCGGCGGCGGCCTGGAAGATGCGGCGGCGCGCGGGGTTGGCGGGTTCATCCTGCTGTGCTTGCGCGTTGACCTGGTCCGAATCTTTCACTATCGCCTCCTGAGCTGCCAAAAAGCATGATTGTGGCATCCCGGAGGGCGGTTGATATGTCGGAATGTAAAAAT
>DASVTJ010000716.1:0-3438 GCA_036387635.1 Duganella sp. | reverse complement strand
GTAGCCGCGCGAAAAGATCGCGCTGGGCCGGGCGCCGTCGAGGTTGGCGACGCCGCCGAGGAAGCGGTCGACGCGGTTGCCGTAATTGTCGCCCCAGCCCGACACGGTGCCGCGCGCCGGCAGGTAATTGGTGGTTTTCATCGCCGCGCCGGTTTGGCCGTTGAACACGGTCAAAAATTCCGGCCCGGTCAAGATGTAGCCGGCGCTGTTGCGGTGGTCGGCGCCGGCCGCGCCGATCGTCACGCCTTTGCCGTCGACGGTGGCGTCGGCCGTTTTGAGCATGACCTCGGCCTTGCCGTCGCCGTCGAAGTCGTAGGCCACCATCGTCGTGTAGTGGGCGCCGGCGCGGATGTTGCGGCCCAGATCGATGCGCCACAAGCGCGTGCCGTCGAGCTTGTAGGCGTCGATCAAGGTGTTGCCGGTGTAGCCCGACTGCGAATTGTCCTTGGCGTTGGTCGGTTGCCATTTGACGATGATTTCGTAGCTGCCGTCGCCGTCCAGGTCGGCCGGCGTGCCGTCGTTGATCTCATAGGTGTAGGCCACGCCGTCCGGCGTGGTGCCGCCGGCAGGGCGCTGAACCGGCACCGTTTTGTACGGCGCCGACCACGTGGCGCCGGCGGCGAACCCGGTCTGCTCGACGCCGTCGACCACCGCGCGCACGGTGTAGGCGGCCGACGCGGCGCCGGCGCTGTCGGTGTAGTTGAGCTGGGTGATCGGCGTGGCGTTGAGTTTGGTGCCGGCGCGATACACGTTGAAGGCCACGCCGCTGGCGTCGGTGGCCAGCAGGCGCCAGCTGACGAACACGCCGCCAGAGGCCTGGATGGCGACCGCGCCGCGATTGAGCAGTTCGATTTGCTTGCCGGGCGAGGTGACAACGGCGCCGACTTGCGCGCAGCTGGCCAACGCCAGCGCGAAAAAGACAGCCGGAACTTTTGAGGACATCATGGATTGGACCTTTAAAGTGAGGGATGGGACCGGCTGGCTAGAATAACGCAATGACATTTTCAAATCACATACCTGATATGTGATTTCATGATTACTCAAAAAAATGATCGATGCGTGGTTTTAAGGCCACCGCCGGCGGGATCGGTCCGGCGACGATGTAGTCGACCGATCAACCGCCTGCTCTATAATCCACAGGTTTCCTAACAGCCAAGTGGCGCCGGACCAACCCATGACTCTTCCAGAACCCCTCCCGTTTCGCGCCACCACAGAGCAGGCGTGCGACTGGCTCACGCAGCAAACCGGCACGCCGTGGTCGCTGGCGCTGCTGATCGACAGCGGCGTCACGCCCTACGTTTGGCTCGACTACGACGCTGCCTATCCGGAGCTGTTCGGCGACGCCAACGGCGGCTACGCCGCACCGATTTTCTTCGAAGGCGACACGCAACGCCTGCGGGCGGGCAGTGACGACGTGCTGATCACGATCACCAAAGACGCCTACAAGATTGTCACCAAGCTGCCGGCGCCCGGTTTTACGCGCCAGCTGCACGAACTGCGCTTCCAGAAAAAAGATATTGAACAACTGGCGGCACGGCTCAAGCGCGAAGCCGAGGCGCCGCCGGTCAAGCCGGAAGGCGCCAAGGAATCGCAGGCCGGCATCGGGCGCGACGAGATCCTGGCCGCCTTTGACGGCCTGGCCAGGCTCGATCTGGGACAGTCGCTCACCGACGGCATCGGCATCTTCGGCGACGACGGCGCGCGCGTGAAGGGCAGCGGCGGCAACGGAAAGAAGAACAAGCACAACACGTTGTGGAACCCGGTCACCTTGGCGTTGGGGCTGAACGAGGTCTACCGTGTGCCGGTGCCGCGCCTGAAAAAAGCCTTCGCCACGCATGAGTTTTTATACGCGTGGCGAGCCGACTGGGAGTTGTCGCTGGCGCTGCTGAACAAATAAGGCAAATAAGCCGAAAACGCGCGGCGACGTTCAGGGCAGGGTCGTTACTCTTTCGAGTCCGGCTGGTTTTTCTTATCGCCCTTCTTGGTGGTGTTGCCGCCCATGCCGCCACCGCCGGTCATGCCGCTCTGGCCCGAACCGATGTCATGCAAATCGCCGCCGTGTTCGCCGCCCATCCCACCGGAATGCTGGCCGCCGTGGCCGTGCTGGCCCTTGTTGACGCCCTGGCCGCTATCGGCGCCTTCGGTGCCGGCATTTTTCGTGCCGCTCAGCCCGTCGGTAGCGCCTTGGCCGCCAACCGACTGGTCATGGTTATCGTTGCTCATAATCGCCTCCTAGGAATATGTGAAAGAGCATGTTAACCCGTCATGCCAAGTCCGCCTGTCAGCGCGACACCGCCCTGAAAGTAGGCCGCCGGCTACAAATTGCAGGCGGTCGAACCACTCGGCTGTAAGATCCAGCATGGGAAAACGGCCATCCGTCCCCATCTGCCGGACATTCCCGACCAAAACGATACCGACATGCGAAATTTTCTGCGCGCCCTCGTGGTGGCCGTCATCCTGACCTTCGGCTACGCGGTGCTGGAGCCGGCGATTGAACGGACGCTCTACCCGATGCGCCTGGCGGCGATGCCCAAGCCGCTGGCGCTGCCGGTGCCGGTCGACGGCGTGCAAACGAGCGAGCTGCGCGACACCTGGGGCGGCGCGCGCGGCGCAGGGCGCAAGCACGAGGGCATCGACATCTTCGCCAAGCGCGGCACGCGCGTGCTGTCGAGCACCGAAGGCATCGTCGCCCAGGTCGGCACCAACCGCCTCGGCGGGCTGGTGGTGTGGGTGGTGGGGCCGGGCGGCCAGCGCCATTACTACGCCCACCTCGGGCGCCACGCCAACGTCGAAGCGGGCATGCGGGTCGCCGCCGGCCGGGTGCTCGGTTACGTCGGCAACACCGGCAACGCCGAAGGCACGCCGCCGCACCTGCACTACGGCGTGTACGACATCGGCGGCGCGATCAATCCGTATCCGTTGCTGCGCGCCACAAAACCAAAGCGCGAGGGTCAAGTCTGACATTCGGACATTGCCCGTTCCAATGGCGATCCCGCTCGTCGCTGTCGGTTCGGCCGCCGTTCCGGTATCATTCGGCATGAATAAGATTTCCTACCATCCCTTTATTATCGGCGTCGCTGGCGGCAGCGGCAGCGGCAAGTCGACCGTTTCCCAGCAGGTGCTGGCTTCGTTCGGCGCCGACATGGTCTCGGTCGTGATGCAAGACGATTACTACTGCGACCAATCCCATCTCACCCCCGAAGTGCGCCGCAAGCAGAACTACGACCATCCGCAGGCTTTCGACTGGCCGCTGCTGGTGCAGCACGTCCAGGCCTTGCGCAACGGCGAATCGATCGAGATGCCGGAGTACGACTTCACCATCGACAACCGCTCCGACCGGACGATACCCGTCAAGCCGGCCCCGGTGATCGTCATCGAAGGCCTGTTCGCCTTGTACGACGCGGACTTGCGAAAAATGATGTCGTTGAAGATTTTCGT
>DASVTJ010000715.1:0-1624 GCA_036387635.1 Duganella sp. | reverse complement strand
GCGCTCAGGCGCGGCTTGTCGATCACGCCCAGCACCGGCAGCCCGAAGGCGTCGGCCAGATGGGCGACCGAGCGCACGCGCTGGTCGAGCAACTCGAGGATCAGCACGGCGCCACAACCGAGCACCAGGCCCAGCACGACGGACATGGCGACGTTGAGCATCACGCGCGGACCGGACGGCGCGCCCGGCGGCGAGGCGGCCGTCAGCACGGCGATGTCGGCCTGCTTGGACTGGCCTTCGAGGCTGGTCTGGTTGTAGCGCGCGCTGGCGGCCTCGTAGGCGCGGCGGGCATTCTCCATCTCGTTGGTGAGCACGTTGAACTCGTCGCGCGCGCCGTTGAGCGCCTGCACCTTGGCCTTTTGCGCCGCCAGCGCTGCGCGCAGCTCGCCTTCGCGCGATTGCAGGATGTTGGCGTTGGCCGACACGCCGCGCGAGGTGGCGCGGATTTGTTCTTCGAGGTTGCTGCGCAACTTGTCGACCTCGGACTTGGCGGCGATGTATTGCGGATGGTTCGGCGCCAGGCGTTGCGAGGTGTCGGCGAACTTGGCCTCGGCGGCGGCCAGGTTGCTGCGCATGCCCTGCACCAGCGGGTTGTTGAGCACATCCGGCGAGGTGGCGGCGCTGCCCTCGGCCTGGCGGCGGCGCGAGGACGCTTCCATGGCCTGGCTTTGCACGCCGACGAGCTGGCTCGACAGGTCGTTCAGCCGCGTCGTCTCGACGTCGAGGCGGTTGTCGGCGCTGTAGATGTTGTTCTCTTCCTGGTACTTCGACAGGCGCGACTGGGCCCGCTCGTACTGGTCGCGCAGCAGCTTGATCTGCGTGGTGATGTAGCCGGTCGCTTGTTGCACCGGATCGGTGCGCAGCGCCACGGTCAGGCTCAGGTACGACGAGGCGAAGCTGTTGGCGACGGCGGCGACGAACTCGGGGTCGCTGCCCTTGAAGCTAATGTTGAGCACGCTGCTCTCGCGCGACGGCACCACGTCGACCTTGGCCATCAGCAGGTTGGCCAGCCATTCGCGGATATCCTTGCCGCGACCGTTGGTGGCGTCGCTATATTCCTGGCGCACGGCCGGGCTGTCGGCCAACTTGAGCTCGTCGACCACGCGCAGCGCGGTGCTTTTACTCTTGATGATGTCGACCTGGGTGGCGATGTAGCTGGGCATCATGGCGCCCGGCTGGCTCAGGCCGGTGACCGGATCGACGCCCCTGTAATTGACCACCAGCGACACGCCGGCGGTATAGGTTTTCGGCAACATCATGCTGATGGCGACGGCTGCGCCAACCGTCACGGCCAAGGTCAGCAAGATGATGCGGTAGCGGGCGCGCATGGCCAGCAGCAATTGACTCAGACTCATAATAAGACTTTCAAAACAGGAACGACAGGAACACAAACAATCTCATGGGGAGAGCGACGGCGACGGCAACGGCAACGGCGGGCGCAAGGTCGGCCGACGGCGCATGGCCGTCAACCAGGTCCGCACAATTAAAACAGGCTTTCCTTCACGTACACGACGTCGTCCGGGCGCAGCAGGTCGTCTTGCTGCACGTCGAGCGTTTGCAGCTTGCCGGCCGCGTCGCGGCGCTTGACGCGCAGGCCGCGCTCGGTGCCGCGCGCCGTCAGGCC
>DASVTJ010000714.1:0-6473 GCA_036387635.1 Duganella sp. | reverse complement strand
GTTCCCGAGCCGGCAACCTACGCGATGCTGCTGGCCGGCCTCGGTATGCTGGGCTTTGCCGCCCGCAAACGCGGCGCGACTAAAAACGCCAAGTTCTAACTTTCCCTGCCTGTAAGGCATTCCTGACAACGCCAATCCCTTCTCGGCGTTGTCAGCACCGCTCTGCTTCTCCCTAACGTTGCGCACACGCGACGCCCCTTTCCGGAATTAATCAGCCTGATTGCCGTTTTGCAGGCGCGTCGGCTCGGCGCAATACGGCCGCTCGCGGTACTCAAAGTAATCGAAATCGGCGTGCAGGCCGCTGCCGGCCATGTCCTGGCACGCCATCCCGACAAACGCGCCGGTGAAGTTGGGCTGGCCGGGCGCGTTGGCCTCGTCCGACAGAATGCTCGCATCGAACTGCTGCGCCAGCCATTGCCAATCCGACCCGTCCAGCCGATAGCCGAACAACAGCCGCTCCTGGTCCACTTCGACCCGCAGCCGCACCGGCTGGCCGGACGGTATCGCGATCGGCGCGGTGAAGGCATCCGTTTGCACATGGTTGGGCAGACTGCTCATCACGCGCAGGTGCTTGCCGATCACCTCGTCGTGCGTGATGTACAGATAGTGAAACTTGGCGCCGCCGTAATAGCACACCAGCCCGGCCTGCTGCTGGAAATGTTCGGGCTCGAAGTCGACCACCGTCGCGGCGCTGTAGCAGTGCGCCTGCTGGCGCCGCGCCACCAGCGCCTGGCGGAACTGGCTGCCCAGGCTTTCGCGCCCGTACAGGCGCAAATGGCCGGGCCGCGCGGTCAGGCTGAACAGTTCCTCCGGCCATGGCGAGCGCAGCCACTGGAACGCCGGCGGCAGTTGCGCAGCGTCGAACTCGTCGCGCGCCGGGTCGAGCGGCCAGGGATGCGGCGGCAACGCGGGCGCGGCGGCCTGCGACTGCGCCGTGCCCTGTGCGTCCACCGTGCGCAGCCAGCCGTCGTCGCCCCACACCATCGGCTGGATCGCGGTTTCGCGCCCCAGCGTGCAGGTGCCGCGATTGCGCAGCGGCCGGCCGCACAAGTACACCATATAGGTTTGGCCATCTTGCGTGTCGACCAGATCGGCGTGGCCAGCGCGCTGCAGTTCCGCATCGGGCCGGTGGCGCGAACTGAGAATGGTCTGATCGGGATGCAACTCGTACGGTCCGTGCAGGTCGCGCGCGCGCGCCATCGTCACGCCATGGTTCCAGCCGGTGCCGCCCTCGGCGGTGATCAGGTAGTAGTAGCCGTCCCGCCGGTACAGGTGCGGCGCCTCGGTCAAGCCGTGCGCGGTGCCCTTGAAAATGTTCTCGCGGGTGCCCACCAGCCTGCCCTCCTGCGGCGAATATTCCTGCGCCACGATGCCGGCGAAGCGGTTGCCGCCGGGACGGTGGTCCCACAGCTGGTTGAGCAGATACTTGCGGCCGTCGTCGTCGTGGAACAGCGAGGGGTCGAAGCCGCTGCTGTTGAGGTGGACAGGATCGGACCAGGGGCCGTCGATCGCCGGACTGGTCACCAGATAGTTGTGGAAGTCGCGTAGCGAGGCGCTGCCGGCGGCCCCGCCGGTGGAGGTGCGGCCGTAGCGCTTGACGTCGGTGTAGATCAGCCAGAACAAGCCATCCGCGTGGGTCAGGCACGGCGCCCAGACGCCGCACGAATCGGGCGCGCCAAGCATGTTGAGCTGGCTGGCACGCGTGAGCGGCCGGCACAGCAGGCGCCAGTGGACCAGATCGCGCGAATGGTGGATCTGCACGCCCGGATACCATTCGAACGTCGACGTGGCGATGTAATAGTCGTCCCCCACGCGTACGATGGACGGGTCGGGATTGAAGCCGGTCAGGATGGGATTTTGAATCATGCTGGTTCGATGGTGAGGGGTTCGGACTTGCTCTGCTGCTGCTCGGGTTCGCGCACAAGCGACCACAGCAGCACCGCCGCGATCAGGTCCAGCACGGCCAGGCTGACGAAGAACGGCGTGTAGCCGACGCTGGCCATCAGGCCGCCGATCAGCAAGGAAAAGATCAGCAGGCCCAGGTTGCCGAAGGTGCCGCACATGCCGGCCACCGTGGCCACTTCGTTGCGCCGGAACAAGTCGGACGACATCGTGATGACGGTGACCGACAAGGTCTGGTGCGCGAAACCGGCCAGGCTGAGCAAGGCGATCGCGGCGTACGGGCTATCGACAAAGCCGACGAAGGCCACGCCCATCATCATGCAGGCGCCGAGCGTGAACGCGCCGCGCCGGGCGTTGATCAGGCGCACGCCGCGCTTTTGCAGCGCCAGCACCACCATCGGCCCGAACATGCAGCCGAGGTCGGCGGCCAGGAACGGCAGCCAGGCGAACATCGCGATCTGCGCCAGATCGAAGTGGCGCACCGTGGTCAGATACAGCGGCACCCAGAACGACAACGTGCCCCAAGCGGGGTCGGCCAGGAAACGCGGCAGCGCGATGCCCCAGAAATTGCGCATCTTGAGGATGCTGACGATGGAAGGCCGCTTGCCGTCGCCTTGCAGGTGGCGCTCCTGGCCGGCGGCGATGTGCTGCGCCTCGGCGGCCGACAGGCGGCGGTGGCGGGCCGGCGCATCGTAAAGCAGCAGCCACGCCGCCACCCACACCAGTCCCAGCGCGCCGGTGATGACAAAGGCCGATTGCCAGTTGTAATGCAGGATGGCCCACACCACCAGCGGCGGCGCCAGCATCGAGCCGAACGAAGCGCCAATGTTGAAGATGCCGCCGGCCATGCCGCGCTCCTGGGCCGGGAACCATTCGGACACGGCCTTCATACCGGCGGGGTTGGCCGAGCCTTCGGCCAGGCCGAGCAGCGCGCGCAGCACCGCCAGCGTTTGCCAGTTGGTGGCCATGCCGTGCACCATGCAGATGACCGACCAGGCCGCCGCGAACATGGCGAAGCCGTATTTAAGACCGATCACATCGAGGATGTAGCCGCACAGCGGCTGCAACATGATCGTGCCCTGGAACGCGGCCGTGATGTACGAGTATTCCCGTGTGCCGATGTTGAGCTCGGTCAGCAAGGTGGGCGCCGCCACCGCCAAGGTGCTGCGCGTGAGGTAGTTGATGACCGCCCCCAGCATGATCAGACTGATCATCCACCAGCGTAAACCCTTGATCTTGGAGACACCCATGTTAGCGCAATCATCTGACGACGGATGGCAACATTACCATAGTTTTATCCACGAATGGTAGCGCAATCTTTACGCTGCCGGCAGGCCGGCGCCTTTGCCAGGCGCGCTGTGCGTTGGCGCGCGCTTTCGGATCAACGCAGCGCGCGCAGCGCCGACGCGTCAAAATAAATACGGCGGATGATGGGATGCTCGGCCGCGACCGCTGCCTCGATCCGGGCGATGGCCTGCTCCACTTCCTCGATCGGCATGCCGCGGCGGAACTGCACCGAAGCGGCCAGCAGCACCTCCTCCGGCCCCATCTGCATGGTGCGCAGGCTTGACACGGTATCGAGCGCCGGCTCGCGCTCAAACAGCGTATGCAGGGCCGCCAACTGATCGCGGTCGATGCCTTCCCCCACCAACAAGCCGCCCGTTTCGCGCGCCAGCATGAATGCCGCCCCGATCAACAGCGCGCCAATCAAAATCGAGGCCGCAGGGTCGAAATACGGGTTGCCGAAGTAGTGGCCCAGCGCGATGCCGGACGCGGCGATCACAATACCCAGCAGTGCGGCCGTATCCTCGATGAAGACCGTGAACACGGAAGCATCCTTGCTCGCGCGGACGGCTTGCCACAGCGTCGTGCCGGGCTTGCGCATGGCGTTCAGTGCCTTGCGGGACACGTTCCAGCTGTAGCCCTCGAACACCGCCGCCGCGCCCAGGACCACGTAGTTCCACAGCGGGTCTTCCAGCGGCGGCGGCGCCTTCAGCGCGTCGATGCCGTGGTAGATCGACAAGCCGCCACCGAGCGAAAACACCGACAGCGCAACAATCAGCGCCCAAAAGTAGAGCGACTTGCCATAGCCAAAAGGATGCTTGCGGTCGGGCGGGCGCGCGCTGCGGCGTTCGCCCAGCAGCAACAGCAGCTCGTTTCCGGTGTCCACGGCCGAATGGATGCCTTCGGCCACCATTGACGCGCTGCCGGTAATCCCCGCGACGATGAATTTGGCGATGGCGATGCCGAGGTTGGCGACGATCGCGGCGTAGATGACTTTCTGCGAGCTCTGGCGTGACGAGGTGGCGTCGGCGACGGACGTGTTCGCGCCGGTGTGGGTTTGCGGATTTGACGCGCCGTCGGGGCCGGCGCTTGATGGGGCCGCCGTTACCGCTTCGCCCTCCGCTGTCTGATGTGTTTTTACGTTACCTGCGTTACTGCCGCGCATTGGGTCGTTCATAAGCTTCTCCGAATCTGGATGTTCAGAATGCGGATTTGCCGTGGATGCGTCTGTACGGGTGCGTACTCGCACGGGTTTTTTGTGAATCTTGCTGACTATCGGCGCGCTGAACGTAAAAAAACCCGCGTCAAGCGCGGGCTCTTGTTTGCTACTGCCCGCCGGCAGCGTCGGGTAGAGAAGTTTAAGCCTGGCGACGACGACGCGCGATCACACCCATCAGGCCCATACCGGCGAGAAGCATGGCGTAAGTGTCCGCTTCCGGAACGGCCGATGGCAGCGACGGTGCGCCAGGCAGAAGGGTATAGTTAAACGAAACGTCCTCTGCGCTCCATACACCGGCCGCACGCTCGAATAGATAAAAGAGTCGCGGGTGAGCTTGAACCCGTAAATACCCTGTGCGGGCTCGAACGTAAAAGGATCGGTGCCTACAAATAAATCAATCTTACTGAAGTACAATGTAGTGTCGGCCACGGCATATTTATGTCCGGCGATCGACAGATCCAAATCGAGCAGGACCGGTTGATAAGGATTTACGCTATCGATCGAATAGATGTACGAACCGGCGACTACCGGCGCGGGACCAGGCCAACCTGGCGACATCGAGTGGAACGAGGAAGCTGTGAAATCGACTTTTAGAGTAGAAATATTAACCTGCTTGACGCATGTCATTTGATTAATTTTTATGCTAATTTATCGCGCGTGGGCGATTCTGCGCTGCTTGCCATCAGCAACTACCGCTTGAAAAATTATGCTATTTTTTAAATTTTAGGTAAGTGCGATGACGATCATGCGTTGGATAGCGGGATTTGTGCTGCTGGCTTACAGCGTTGCCGCGCAAGCGGACGGCCAGACCTTCAAAGTCCCCACTCGTCCGGGCGTTGAAACCAGCGTCTACTGGGAGGCGCAGGATGGCGCCAAGGCCACGGTGTTGCTATTTACAGGCGGTAATGGCGGCTATGGCAAAGTGGTCGATGGCAAGCCAAGCAGTCGCAACTTCCTGGCACGCAGCGTGGCGCTGTTTCTGGCCGACGGCTTCAACGTCGCCATCTTCGGATTGCCCAGCGATACGCCGGTGCTGGACTACAGCGACCGCGTCAATGAAAAACACTTAACCGATGTGCGCGCGACGCTGGAGTTCGTCCGCACCAAAAGCCCGGCGCCGATCTGGCTGGTCGGCACAAGTCGCGGCACCATCTCCGCGACTTATGTCGCCATTGGCAGCACCGGCGATCCCGGCATCGCCGGACTGGTGCTGACCTCCAGCGTAACGGCGTACAAGAAACAAGGCGCGGTGCCGACGCAGAACCTGGCGGCGCTCAAGCTGCCGGTGCTGCTGGTGCACCACGCCAGCGACGCCTGCCCGATCTGTCAGCCGCACGAGCTGGACTGGATCATGAAGGGCCTGAAAAACACGCCCGTCAAGAAACTGGTGATGGTCACCGGCGGCGTCAACCCGAGCGGTGACGTCTGCGAGGCCATGCATTACCACGGCTTCATCGGTCAGGAAAAAGAAGTGGTCGATTTGATGACGAACTGGATGAACAAACCGGCCAACTGACCGCCATACGTTGCTTACTGCCGCCCCCGCTTCCGCAGCCTTGCGCCGCGCCGCCAGTGGCCGATGGCGGCGTGCCGGGCCGGCGTTGTTTTAGCAATGAAACGTGGCGCGCCAAAACGATGATATCGTGAACGATAAACCTTCCTACTCCCCTAAACAGGAGCCTCACATGAATAGAATCTCCGTCTACGTCATCATTGCAGTGGTGGTGGCCGTCATTGGATACTTCGCGTTCGAGCGCAGCAACGCCAGCAAATTAACGGGCACCAGTACCTCCCAGCAGGACAACACGGGTAAGCAGATCAGGGCTATACGTTTAGGCTAGTTCGCTGGATCAGCTTTCACCGGATCGCCTTGCATCTCATCACCTGCCGCCACGGCGCCGGGCGCGGCCGCTCTGCGTCGCCACGCCGTATCACCGTTGCTAACGCCGGATTCTTTTCCGGCTGATGGCGACGGCTGATTCAACCCGCCCAACGGCGGAGCCATCGGTATAATCCCCGCGCACACGCCTGCACAAAATGTTCTCCCACAAGGAGGCCAATTAATCTA
>DASVTJ010000713.1:0-1675 GCA_036387635.1 Duganella sp. | reverse complement strand
GGTGCACGTGCATTCGCTGGAAAAACTGACGCCGCCGCAGCTGGTCAAATACCGCCGTGCGCTGTTTGTCGCCAGCAGCTTCGGCGAAGGCGAGCCGCCCGACGCGGCGCGCCGCTTCAGTCGCCTGCTGCAAACGGCGGCAGATGAACTGGCGCACATGCAGTATGCGGTGCTGGCGCTGGGCGACCGCAATTATGCGCAGTTCTGCGGCTTCGGCCAGACGCTGGATCAGCGCCTGCAAGTGATGGGCGCGCGGCCGCTGCATCCGATGATCGAAGTCGATAACGGCGACGCCGGCGCGCTGGCGCGCTGGTCGCACGCGCTGCGGGGGCTGATCGGCGGCGATGGTGGCGGCGCAGATGACGCGGTTGATATGGCGCTGTCGGCCAGCGTGCCGGACTCGGAGTACGGCAACTGGCGGCTGATGGAGCGCGTGTTGCTGAACCCCGGCAGCATCGGCGACGGGCTGTATGAAATCACACTGTGCGCGGACGACGCCGCAGCCGTCGCCAATTGGCAGCCGGGCGCGCTGGTCGATATCTGGCCGGGCCACTATACGCCAGACGCGCCGGCCGGCGCCGGCGGCGCGCCGCGCCAGGCTATCGCGCCGCGTCGCTATTCGCTGGCGTCGCTGCCGTCAGACGGCGCCATGCAGCTGCTGGTGCGCCAGGTGCGGCATGACCACACCGCGCACGGCATGGGCCTGGCCTCCGGCTGGCTGACGGCGCAAGCGGCGATTGGCGACGAGGTGCGCGTGCGGCTGGTGGCCAATCCCGCCTTCGACGCGCATGCGCAACCGCTGCCGAGCATCTACATCGGCAACGGTTCCGGCATGGCCGGCTTGCGTTCGCATCTGCGTGCGCGAGTGCGTGGCGGAGTGGAGCGCAACTGGCTGATCTTCGGCGAGCGCCAGCGCCAATTCGATAGCATCTGCGCGGCCGAGCTTCACGACTGGCGCGAGCGTGGCTTCCTGCCCGAGCTCGATCTGGTGTTCTCGCGCGATGTCGCCGGCGGCGAGTATGTGCAGGACCGCATGCGCGTCAAAGCCGACATCCTGCGCGACTGGATCGCCGACGGCGCCGTGCTGTATGTCTGCGGCAGCCTGCAAGGCATGGCTGCCGGCGTCGACGCCGCGATGGAAGAAATCATCGGCCGCGCGGCGCTCGACGATTTGATCGAAACGGGCCGCTATCGCCGCGACGTGTATTAATCCTGTCGGGCCAGCCCGGTCTGCGCACGTTGGCGTCGTGCGCGCCGACCTGCTTGCGCAGTCTACAGCGCCGTCTCGTACCCTTCGAGGACGTTGACGACGTTGGTGCCCAGCTCCTTGACGGCGTAGCCGCCCTCGAAGATGAAGGCGGTCGGCAGATTCAGATACGCCAGCCGTTCGCCGATCTTCAGATAATCGGCGCTTTGCAGCGAAAAGCGCGACAGCGGATCGCCGGCGAAGGTGTCCACCCCAAGCGACACCACCAGCGCGTCGGGCGCGAAGCCGCCGATGCGGATGCAGGCCGTCTCCAGCGCCGTGAACCAGGCCTTGACCGAGCTGTCGGCCGCCAGCGGCAAATTCATGTTGAAGCCCATGCCGGCGCCTTCGCCGCGCTCGTCGGCGTGGCCCAGGTAGAACGGGTACTCGCTGCGCGGGTCGGCGTGGATGGAGACGAACAGCACGTCG
>DASVTJ010000712.1:0-9069 GCA_036387635.1 Duganella sp. | reverse complement strand
TGATATCGTCCGACCGCGTCGACAGCACCGTCGGCACCGTGACCGTGCGCGTGGCCAGGCCGGTGACGGGGTTGACGCCATCGACGGTGTACACGGTCACGCCGTCCACCTGGCTCGGCTGGCCGGGCGGCGCGGGGGTGGGCGTGGGAGTCGGGGTCGGGGTCGGGGTCGGGGTCGGGGTCGGCGTCGGCGTCGGCGCGGTCCCGGTGTGCACCGCGTAGGCGTTGGAGCTGATGACGCCGGCGCCGCTGTTGCCGGCGCCGTTCTGGAAGCTGGCGCCGGCCAGCGTGATCACATTGCCGTCGACGTAGACGTTGGCGGCGGGCGTAAAAGTCGCGCTCCACGTGACGCCGCCGTCGGCCGACGCCATCGTGCCGAGCGTGCCATTGGCGACCGTCAGGTCGGCGTTGTCGAAGCCGGACACCGCCTCCGAGAACGTCACCGTCACCAGCGCGGTGGCGCCGGCACCGAGCGTGCTTAGCGCGACCACCACGCTGGCCGTCGGGCGCACGGTGTCGAGCGTGAAATTGGCCGACGTGGCCGCGCCGCTGCCGGCGTTGCCGGCCAGGTCGGCCACGCCGGCGTTGTCGACGCTAATGACGTTGGTGGCGTCGACCGTCGCCGCCGCCGGCGTGTAGGTGCCGGTCCACGTGACGCCGCCGTCGCCCGACGTGACGGCGCCGATGCTGCCGTTGGCGGCGCTGACGTCGGCGGCGCTGAAGCCGGCCACCGCCTCCGAGAACGTGAACGTCACCAGCGACGTCTCGCCGGCCAGCAGCGCGCCGTCGGCCAGCGTGACGATGGCGGTCGGCGCGGCGGTGTCGAGCACATAGGCGCCGGTGGTGGCGGCGCCGTCGTTGCCGGCGGCGTCGGTCACTTTCAGTTGGATGGCGCCGCCAACGGTCAACGTCGCGCCGATCCAGGTCAGCGCCGTGCCGCTGACCTGCGACGTCACATCGGTCCAGGTCACGCCGTTGTCGGCCGACGCGTACACCACGTCGCCCGCGCCCGGCGCGGCGCTGAGCGTGGCGCTGACGGTCTGCGCGGCGGTGGCGGTGACGAAGTCGCTGGCGCTGGCGCCGGTGTCGGCCGACAGCGCCAGCGCGCCGAAACCGATGGCCGGCGCCGTGCGGTCGAGCGTGACGCTGAGCGCCGCGCTGGCCGCGCTCGACAGCGCGCCGGTGGCCGACGTCACCCTGGCGTATACATCATAGGCGCCGTCGGCGAAGCCGGCGGTGCTGATGCCGGACACGGTCCAGCCGCCGTTGGCGACGGTCGCCGTGCCGCTGGCGTCGGTGCCGGCGTCGTAGGCGCCGTTGCCGTTCTTGTCCAGGAACACCCGCACCGTGCTGCTGCTGTCGCCGGCCGCGCTGGTGCCGCTGAAGGTCAGGCTGGCGGCGGCGGTGACGTTGTCGGTGGCGCTGGCGCCGCTGTCGCCGCCGGCGGCCAGGTCGGGCGCGCCCGGCGCGGCCGGTGCGACGTTGACGGTGATGGTGCGCAGCGCGGTGGCCGCGCCGTCCGACACCTGCACGGTGAAGCTGTCGGTGCCGGCGAAACCGGCGGCGGCCGTGTAGGTCAGCGTGCCGCCGGGCGTGATGTCGGCGCCACCCGTGCCGGCGGTCGCGCCGACAAAACTGAGCGTGCCGTGCGACGGGGCGGCGCTCTGGCTCCACGTCAACGTCTGCGCCGCGTTGGCGTCGGACACGTGCAACAGCGCGGCCAGGCTGGCGGCGCCGCCGTTTTGCGTGGCCGACAGCGCGCTGTTGACGCCGACGAACGTCGGCGCAATGTTCATCGGCGTGGTGTTGGCCAGCCGGACATCGTCGAGCGCCACCACGAACGTTCCGCCGCCCTGCAGAGTCAGCGTCACCGACGTCACGCCCTGCAGTCTGGGGTCGGCGAAGTTCTGCGAGGCGGCCATGCCGACGCCGCTGTTGAACGAGAAATTGACGCTGCCCTTGGACGTGGTCAAGATCATGCCGGTCGGGCTGTTGCCCAATTCGTCGACGATGTCGAAGCCGGCCAGGTCGAACGTGGTGCTGCCGCCGAGCGAGAACGTCAGGCTGGTGCTGGCGTCGTCGTTGATGTCCATCGCGTACATGTTGCCGCTGAAATTGGTCATCGGCTCGCCGAAGTAGCCCTCGGTGTCGAAGATGATGCTGCGGCCACCATCGGTGCTCAACGTCAGGGTATCGCCGCCGACCGTCTGGCCTGCCACGGTCGAGCCGGGATGGTCGCCGATGATGGTGCTGCCGAAATTGTTGGCCGTGAAATCGAACACCACGCTGGCGGCCAGCAAGCCGGGGTAGCCGTCGAGCGCCCCCCCGGCGCCGAGCGAGGCGGTCGCCACCGATCCGTGCCGCACGTCCAGACGCCAGTCGCCGCCGGCCGCCGCCGCGCCCGTCAGGCCCGCCGACGCCGCCACACCGGCGCCCGTGGCCCGCGCCAGCGCCCGCACCAGCGCCGCTCCGGCCGCCCCCGCCCCCGCATGGCAGCCATAGACCAGCAGGTCGGCGCCGGCGCCGAGCGCGCGGCCGATGGCCGCGAGCGGCGCCGCCTGCCGCGTCACCTGGCCGGCGTCCAAGGTCAGCGTGCCCAGTGTCAACGCGCCCGGCGCGCCATGCGACAGCAAGTGCACCGCGTCGATGCCCTTTCGGCCGTCGAGCGCCGCGGCGATCTGCGCCAGGCCGTCGCCGCCGCCATCGAACAGATGGCATTGCGTCCCTGGAGGTAACGCCTCCAGCAACAGCGGCAGGTCATCCAGGCCACTGTCGGCAAAAACGATTTCGGTGCGGGCGGGGGCTGCGGCGGAGGCTGCGGCGGGGGGTGCGGATAAGTAAGGCATGTGGGCGATCCAGACCGGATGATTGTTGAACTGAAAACACCGGTGGCGATACCGAACCCATCGGTGTGCAACAATTCATGCTAATCCAATCTTGCCGCCAATAAAACAGGCCGCCGCCGCTCCAGGGATGGAACGACGGCGGCCTTGATGTGCGTCAACTAAGGCGACGCGTTACGCCAACGCGTGTCTACACTTCGGCGATGCGCTTGGCGATGTGCGCCAGCGCCTCCTCCACCTGGTCGATCAGGATCAGGCACAAGTCGCCGTCCTGCAAGCGGGCCAGCGCCGTGTCGATGGCCAGGAACTCGCCATAGATCTCCTCGACGTGGCTGGTGCGCGGCGCGCCGTCCAGGCCCGAGCGCAGCAGCGCCACCACTTCGCCGTCGACGCGGCCGCGCTGGCACTGGTCCTCGTACAAAATGACGTCGTCGAAGGCGCGGCCCAGGATCTCGGTCTGCTGCGTGATGTCCTGGTCGCGGCGGTCGCCGGCGCCGGATATCACCACCGCGCGGCGCTTGGCCGGCATGGTTTCCACCGCCTGCACCAGCGCCAGGATCGCGTCCGGATTATGGCCGTAGTCGGCGATCACGGTGGCGCCCTTGTAGTCGAACACGTTGAAGCGTCCCGGCGCGTTGTCCGAATCGTTGGCGAAGGTTTTCAGGCCGAGACGGATCGCGTCCCAGCCGATGCCCACGCCCCACGCGGCCGCCACCGACGCCATCACGTTTTCGACCTGGAAGCCGATGGCGCCGTCGCGGGTGATCGGCACCTGCGACAGCGCGATCCTGTTCAAGGTCTTGCCCTCGGCCGCGACAACATGGCCGTCCTCGACGTAGACGGTGCGGCACCCCTGCGCCAGATGCGTGGCGATGATCGGATGGCCGCGATCGGCGCCGAAGAAGATCACCTTGCCGCGGCAGTTGTTGGCCATGCGGGCGACGATCGGATCGACCGCGTTGAGCACCGCGTAGCCGCTTTCGGAGACGTTCTGCACGATCACGCGCTTGAGCACCGCCAGGTCCTCGACCGTGGTGATGTAGTTCAGGCCGAGGTGGTCGCCGCTGCCGATGTTGGTGACCACGGCCACTTGGCAGCGGTCGAAGGCGAGGCCTTCGCGCAGCACGCCGCCGCGCGCGGTTTCGAACACCGCCGCGTCGACATCGGGATGCAGCAGCACGTTGCGGGCGCTGCGCGGACCGCTGCAGTCGCCGCTGTCGGTCTGGCGGCCTTCGATGTAGACGCCGTCGGTGTTGGTCATGCCGGTGCGCAGGCCGCTGGCCGTGAGCAGGTGCGCGATCAGGCGCACGGTGGTGGTTTTGCCGTTGGTGCCGGTGACGGCGACCACCGGAATGCGGCCGTTCTCGCCAGGCGCGAACATGGTGTTGACGATCGCCTCGCCCACCGCGCGGCCCTTGCCGTACGACGGCGCGATGTGCATGCGCAGGCCGGGCGCGGCGTTCACCTCGACCACGCCGCCGCGCTGGTCGTCGAACGGTTGCAGCACGCCTTCGCACACCACGTCGACGCCGCAGATATCGAGGCCGATCATCTGCGCCGCCTCGACCGCGCGCGCCGCCACTTCCGGGTGCACGTCGTCGGTGACGTCGGTGGCGGTGCCGCCGGTCGACAGGTTGGCGTTGTTGCGCAGGATCACGCGCTGGCCCTTGGCCGGCACCGAATCGGCGTCGAGGTCTTGCAGCGCCAGGCGCGCCAGGGCGATGTCGTCGAAACGGATTCGCGTCAGCGACGTCGAATGGCCGCTGCCGCGGCGCGGATCGGCGTTGACGATGTCGACCAGCTCGCGCACCGTGTGGCTGCCGTCGCCGACCACTTGCGGCGGATCGCGGCGCGCGGCGGCGATCAGTTTATTGCCGATGACGAGCAGGCGGAAATCGTGGCCCGGCAGGTAGCGCTCGACCATGATGTCGTCGCGGAATTCGCGCGCGGTGTTGAACGCCTGCTCCAGCTCTACGCGCGTCATCACGTTGACGGTGACGCCCTTGCCCTGGTTGCCGTCCTTCGGCTTGACCACCACCGGCAGGCCGATCTCCAAAGCGGCGGCCCAGGCGTCGGCGGCGTCGACGACCGAGCGGCCGATCGGCACCGGCACGCCGGCCGCGTGCAGCAGCTTCTTGGTCAGTTCCTTGTCCTGCGCGATCGATTCGCCGATGGCGCTGGTGCTGTCCATCTCGGCGGCCTGGATGCGGCGCTGTTTCGACCCCCAGCCGAACATCACCATGCTGCCCGCGGTCAGGCGGCGGATCGGGATGTCGCGGGCCACGGCGGCGCTGACGATGGCGCCGGTGCTCGGCCCCAGGCGCACGTCCTCGTCGAGGTCGTGCAGTTGGGCCAGCGCGGCGGCCAGGTCGAACGGGGTGTCGTCGAGCGCCGACTGGATCAGGCTCTCGGCCAGGGCCACCGCCAGTTTTCCAACCTCTTCCTCGGTATATTCGACCACGGTCTGGTAGATGCCGGCGTCCAGGGTGGCACTGGTGCGGCTGAAGGTGACCGGGCAGCCGGCTTGCGCTTGCAGGCTCAAGGTCGCCACTTCCAGCACGCGGGCCAGCGGCACGTCGTCGGCGCGGCCGGTCGTGCGCAGCGCGCCGATGGCCGGGAAACGCGCGTGCAGACGCTGCTCGAAGCCCGGCAGCAGCGCGATCGACTGCTGCTCCGGCGGGCAGGAGACGATGACTTCGACCGCCGTGTGGTGGCTCCAGAGATTCGGGCCGCGAAGGGCGCGGATGCGTATAACTTCCATAAATCTTCTTATTCTTTCAATGTGTATCAGTGAGTGCGGTCGGTGAATGCGATCAGTGCCTGCGATCAGTGATGCGGGCGCTTGGGATTCGCATCGAAGGTGCGCAGGCCCGCGCCGATCAGCTCCGGCGTCAGTCCCAGCGCCCAGCCGGCGGCGATCGCGGCCAGCACCGCTTCCGGCGGCACCAGCGGCGACAGCGGCAGGCTCGCCACCTCGTCGTGGCCACGGGCCAGCACGATGCGCCCGGCGGCTGCCCCGGTATCCCCGGCTTCGCCCGCTGCTCCTATTCTATGGAACACCACCCGCTCGCTGTCCTGGCGGTGTTCGGCAATCGCCGGCAAATGCTCGTCGATGCCGTAGAAAATCACCTCGCCGTCGCACAGCCGCGCCATATCCACCACCTGCGCGTCGGCGGCGTTGAGCACCGCCACGCCGCTTGGCAGGATCACATCGACCTGGGTGCGCAGCACGCCGTACAACCTGTCGGCGCTGTCGATATGGAACTCGCGCAGCTCCTCGAAGTCGGTGACGTCGGTGACCACGCCGACCGCGCATTTATCGTAGGCCAGGCCCTCGGTGAGGATCATGTGCGCGTTCGATTCGAACACCGCCGCCTCGACGTTTTTGTTCAGCAGCAGGCGCTCGCCGGTTTCCCAGGCGCTGAAGCCGTCCCGCGGCAGCAGGCGGCCGTTGACGAACAAGCCGTCGGCGCAGGTCAGGCCGACCTTCTTGCCGCTGATTTGCAGCAGCCAGGCGATCAGGCGCGAGGCCATCGTCGTGCCATGCTTGCCAGTGATGCCGACGATCGGCATGCGGCCGCCCTCCTCCGGCGCGAACAAATGTTCGACGATCGCCTGGCCGACGTTGCGCGGCTCGCCGTTGGCCGGCTTCAGGTGCGCCAGCAGGCCGGGACTGGCGTTCACTTCGATGATGGCGCCGCCCTGCTCGTGCAGCGGACGGGTGATGTCGGCGGCCACCAGGTCGATGCCGGCGATGTCGAGGCCGACCACGCGCGCCGCCAGGGTAGCCATCGCCGCCACTTCCGGATGCACCTTGTCGGTGACGTCGGTTGCGACGTTGCCGTTGGGCTGGATCAGCACCTTCTGGCCGTCGAGCGGCACCGAAGCGGCGGTCATGCCCTGGCGCGCCAGCTCCAAAATGATCTCGCCCGATTCGCGCGGCTTGACCGGACTGAGTGGCGCGTCCTCGATTTCGCCGCGGCGCGGATCGATATTGATTTGCGTCTCGCACAGCGACTCGATGGTGGAGGCGCCGTCGCCGGTGACCCACAGCGATTCGCCGGCGGCGGCGGCCACCAGGCGTTTACCCACCACCAGCAGGCGGTGTTCGTCGCCGGGGATGAAGCGCTCGACGATCACGCGGCGGCTGCCGCCCTTTTGCGCCGCCAGTTCGTACGCGGCGGCGACATCGGCCTGCGTCATCAGGTTGAGCGAAACGCCGCGCCCGTGGTTGCCGTCGTACGGCTTGACCACCACCGGCACGCCGATCTCCTCGGCCGCCGTCCACGCCTCTTCGGCGCTGGTGACCAGCTCCCCCTCGGGCACCGGCACGCCGCACGCGGCCAGCAGGCTTTTAGTCAGGTCCTTGTCGCTGGCGATGCCTTCGGCGATGGCGCTGGTGCGTTCGGTTTCGGCGGTCCAGATGCGGCGCTGGCTGGCGCCGTGGCCCAGCTGCACTAGATTGCCGTCGGTCAGACGGATCGACGGGATGTTGCGGTCGGTGGCCGCATCGACGATGTTGGCCGTGCTCGGCCCCAGGCACAACGACTCGACCATGTCGGTCAGCTCGGCCACCTTGGCGGCCAAGTCGTAGGGACGGTCCTCGATCATCGCCATCAGCAGGTCGCGGCCGGCTTCCAGCGAGGCGCGTCCGACCTGCTCCTGGCGCGTTCGGAAGGCCATTTTGTACAAGCCGCTATCGGGGACGATCTCGCGCGTTTTGCCGAAACCGGTCTTCATCCCGGCCATGTTCTGCAATTCCAGCACTACGTGCTCGAGGATGTGGCCGGCGTAGGTGCCGTCGCGCAGCCGCTCGAGGAAGCCGCCGACCTCGCCCACGCCGCAGCGGTGCACGATCAGGCCGGGCAGGATCGCGGTCAGCCGCTCGTACAAACCAGGCAACAAATTGGACGGATATTGTTCCAGCTCGCCGATATCCAGCCACGCCTCGATCACCGGGCGATAGGTCCAGATATTAGGGCCGCGCAAATGGGTTACGCGGAGGATTTCGATGTCTTTCTTCTTGATCATGTTTCTATTCTTGTATCTTTGTTATCAGCCGGGGCCAGCCTGCGCCGTATTTTAAACCGTACCACGCTTACCACCTTCGCACCGCCACCGTCCGCCATCATCCGCACAGCACCGCACGCCCGCACCAAGTTCATCGAGCGCCACCGGGGCTTATCGGTGTGCGTTATACTTGCCGCCAGCATAAATGCCCCGGGTTGATATTAGTTTGCGTCAAATGAACTGACAGAATACCGTAAATCATCACTTATACCAGTCGCAATGCCTTAATGGCAAAGCGATTGTTGTAGAGTCCCGGTGCTGGTTCCACCTAATTTTAGACCCGGAGTACGCCGTACGATGACAACCCAACAACTTTCCACCGTCTCCAGCCTGAGCGAGCTTCCTGAACGCTGGCGTTCCGAGATACAGGCACAGCTTTCCCAAGGGGAAAACGTTGTAAGTGCCCTGGAGGTTGACCTGGATCAGCAACTTCGTTTCGCCAAGGGTGTCATCGTCGTCACCGCGACCCGTCTGCTGGCGCGCGCGCCGGGCCAGCAAAACTGGCAGGCGTGGCCGTTTTCGCACGACTTGACCTTGCGCCACCACGACCACGCCGGCGTCGGCCACCTGGAACTGATCGACCGCACCGGGCGCCTGGCCGCCTGGCGCTTCACGCTCGGCCAGAATCTGAACGCGATCCGGTTGACCGAGCAGTTCGCCGCCCACCTCGACAGCCACGCCAGCGGCGTGCCGGTGTTCGTCGAAGAGAAAAGCATCTGCCCGAGCTGCAAGGCGCCGCTGGAGCCGGATCAGGAGGAATGCCCGGTCTGCACCAAGGTGATCTACACACCGCCGTCGACCTGGACCCTGTTCCGCCTGTGGCGTTTCGCGCGGCCGTACAAATTCCAGCTGGCGCTGGGATTCTCGCTGATGTTGCTCAGCACCGGCGCACATATGATTCCGCCTTATTTGACCATCCCGCTGATGGACGAGGTGCTGATCCCGTACCAGAACGGCAAACCGGTCGACACCTCGTTGGTGGCGCTGTACATGTCCGGCCTGGTCGCCTCGGCGGTGGCGGCGTGGATACTGGGCTGGGCCAAGACGTACGTGCTGGCGCTGGTGTCGGAGCGCATCGGCGCCGACCTGCGCACCGAAACCTACGACCACTTGCTGCGCCTGTCGCTGGAATACTTCGGCGGCAAGCGCACCGGCGA
>DASVTJ010000711.1:0-2465 GCA_036387635.1 Duganella sp. | reverse complement strand
CTTGGCGCCGGGGTCGCTGAACACCAGTTCGCGCATGCGCGCGCGATCAAGCGCGCCGCCGGCATCGGCAAACGCCGCGCCGAATTCGGCGATGATGGCCGGCATGGCCGGACCATTCGGCGCCGTCAGGCTGTGGGCGATCAGGTCGGTGTCGACCACGCTGGCGCCGCGCTCGGCGAACAGATTGGCCACCGTGGTCTTGCCGCTGCCGATGCCGCCGGTCAGGCCGATGGAGAAGGGCGGGTGGCGGGACTGATTAAGCATGCGGTGGCTTTGCTTTTAATAGTAGGGATAGACAATGCGGGTGAAGGCCGTCAGCGGCTCGCGGTACAGGAAAGTGATCAGGCCGGCGGCCGCCAGATACGGACCGAACGGAATCTGGTAATCGAAGCCGCGCCGGTTCGCCAGCATCAGCGCCACGCCGACCACCGAGCCGACCAGCGAGGCCATCAGCACAATGGCGGGCAACGTCGCCCAGCCCATCCATGCGCCCAGCGCGGCCAGCAGCTTGAAGTCGCCGTAGCCCATGCCTTCGCGCCCACGCACCAGTTTATACACCCAATAGATCGACCACAGCGCCAGATAGCCGGCCGCCGCGCCGATCACCGCGTCGTGCAGCGAGACGTAGGTGCCGTTGATGTTGATCAGCAGGCCGGCCCAGATCAGCGGATAGGTCAAGTCGTCCGGCAGCAGCTGGGTGTCGGCGTCGATGAACGTCATCGCGATCAATGAGTACAGGAAGAACAAGCCGCCCAGGCCCTGCCAGCCGGTGCCGAGCTTCCACACCAGCAGCGCCGACAGCACGCCCGTCAGCAGTTCGATGGCCGGATAGCGCGGCGAGATCGGCGCCTTGCAGTTGCTGCATTTGCCGCGCAACGCCAAGTAGCTGACGACCGGAATGTTTTCCATCGCCGTGATCTGGTGGTTGCAGTGCGGGCACGCCGAGCGCGGCACCATCAGGTTGTAACGTCCGGTGTGGACTTCCTCTTTGCCGGCCTCGACGGCGCAATAATTGTCCGATTCGCGCTGCATCATCTTCGGCAGGCGGTGGATCACGACGTTGAGGAAGCTGCCGATCAGCAGGCCGAACAAGCCGGCGATCAGGCTGATCGCCAAGTCGGCGGCGGGGGCGAACAGCAGCGGCGATTGCGGCATCGTCTCGAACATAATGGGGTCATCGGCCCTAGGCGGGCGGGTAGCGGATCACAGGCCCATATTAAAGCATCGATGCAACATTGCGGGGCGTTTTTCGGGTGGCGGCGGCGGGCTTGCTGGCGCCGTCTGCCTCGTCGGGGATATGGAAAGCGTCTTGATCTAGTCGATGATTGACTAACGCCACATCTTGCGTCTTCGTGCCCGCCCCGCTCAGGGAGGCTGCGAGGCCGGCATGCCTTGCAAAATCGCCCCCTTGCGTAATTGGCGCTACAAGCACGACACCGAGCGCGTTGAACGCGTTCGTGGACAGCACCAGCGCGGGCCGCATGCCCTTTTGCTCGTGTCCTTCGGTGGGATCGAGGTTCACCGCCACGATGTCGCCCCGTCCAAACTTGCTGCGGCTCACCACGTTTCACGCCCCACGGGTTTGACGTCGGACCAGGCTGCCAGGTCGGCCGGTTCCGGCGCGGAGAGGTCGCATTGCGCCACCAAGTCAGCCAGCGAATACGACGGGCGCGCCGCTTTCAGCAGCACACCATCCGGCTGTACATCGACGCTCAGCTTATCGCCCAACGTTACCTTGAGTATGCCCAGCAACTCCGCAGGCAGACAGACTGCTGCGCTGTTGCCCCATTTCTGAATCGAGAGTTCCATATAACCTCCACATGTAGATACATTGTAGATTCATTCGAAGTGCAAGGTCCAGCGCCACGCCAGCAAACACCAGCCAGCATTCGCAACCTCGTCAAACCACCGAGCCCAGCTTAAAGATCGGCAAATACATCGCCACCACCAGCCCGCCGATCAGCACGCCCAGGATCACCATGATCGCCGGCTCCATCAGGCTCGACAGCGACGCCACCGCCTCGTCGACTTCCTCTTCATAGAAATCGGCCACCTTGCCCAGCATGGCGTCGAGCGCGCCGGACTCCTCGCCGATGGCCACCATCTGCGTGACCATGTTGGGGAACACTTCGGCGTTTTGCATCGCCACCGTCAGGCTGGTGCCGGTGCTGACCTCGTTCTGGATTTTGCGCGTCGCGTCCAGGTACACCGCGTTGCCGGCCGCGCCGCCGACCGAATCGAGCGACTCGACCAGCGGCACGCCGGCGGCGAACATGGTCGCCAATGTGCGGGTCCAGCGGGCGATCGTGGCTTTGCGGATGACTTCGCCAAACACCGGCAGCTTGAGCAGCAGCCGGTCCATGAAGCGCTGCATCTGCAGCGAGCGCTGCCACGCGCGGAAGAACAGGTAAATGCCCATGCCGATGCTGAAAAAAATAACGTGCCACCAGGCGACGAAAAACTCC
>DASVTJ010000710.1:0-2925 GCA_036387635.1 Duganella sp. | reverse complement strand
CTGCTCCGCCGTCTCGGCCGGCCAGTCGCGGATATACGCTTTGAGCATGCGGTTCTCGAAGCTTTGCGCCTCCAGCACCGCGCGCGCGACGTCGTAGAACGAAATCACGCCGAGAATGGTCTTGGCGTTCATCACCGGCAGGTAGCGCGCGTGCTTTTCCAGCATGATGCGGCGCACTTCGTTGACCTCGGTGTCCGGCGTGACCGTGATCGGATGGTCGTCCATGTGCTTGCGCACCGTGCCGGCGCCGACGGTGCCGGCGTTGTCGTGCAGCGCACGCAGCACTTCGCGGAACGTCAGCATGCCGACCAGGTCGCCGAACTCCATGACGACGAGCGAGCCGATGTCCTTTTCGGCCATGGTGTTGGCGGCGTCCGACAAAGGCTGGTCAGGCGAGATGGTATAAAGGATGCTCCCTTTTACCTGAAGAATTTCGGAGACTTTCATTTTGGCCGTCCTGTCCGCTGAGATATAGGCTGTGTGAATGGGAATTTAGTTATTGTAGCCCTACAGCCAATGTAGCCTATGCCCGGTAAAAAATCCAGCGCTGCGGATAAGCTAAACACAACATTCTTGCCAGGATGTCGCCCTCCCATCGCACGCGCTCGGAAAACTACCGGCAATCGAGCGGGCCGAAGTGTTGCGCCAGCGTCTTGCCCAGCCCCGCCTCGACCGCGTTTTCGACCTCGCGCGCCAGCGTCGCCGCCTCGCGGGCCGCCTGCCGGTCGCGCTCATCGTCGCTATCGACCACCACACCGGCGTTGACCGCCATGCCGCCAAAGACGAACAGGCGATACACCTCGGCCAGCGTCAGTTTCTCGACGTTCGCCAGCAAGACCCAATGGTCGGTACCCTCGCTCACGCGTTTGCCCCACTGCACGCGCGGCGGCGCGTCGACCTTGACGCGCCCGACCCAGCCCTCGGCCATCATTTTTTCCAGCAGCGTGTCCATCTCGTCGAAGCCCAGGCGCGTGCGCAGGCGGATCGCGCGCGCACCCACCAGCGCCGTGTCGCCGCACTTGCACGCCACGTACAGCACCTTGATGATCGCCATCGCGTCGACGAACTCGCCGCCCGGCTGCGCCTCGTGCCACCAGCGCTCGTACTTCACCACCGGCAGCGCCGCCACCAGCAGCGCGCCGACCAGCGTGATCACCCACGACACATAGACCCACACCAGGAACAGCGGCAGCGCCGCCAGCGCGCCGTAGATCTTCGAGTAACTCGGGAACTCGGTGATGAAAATGGCGAAGCCGCGCTTGGCCAGCTCGAACGCCAGACCGGCCACCAGGCCGCCCCAGGCGGCGTCGTACAGCTCGACGTCGCGGTTCGGCACGGCCAGGTACAGCAACGTAAAGCCGGCCGTGGTCAGGGCCAGCGACGCCACCGTGTAGATGATCGCGCCGATGATCGGGATCCGGCCGAAGATGTCGGCGGTGGCCAGGAACACCTGCGACGACAACGTCAGCGACACGCCGATCAGCAGCGGCCCGAGCGTGACGATGGCCCAGTAGACCAGGATGCGGCGCATCCAGCTGCGTTCGCCGCGCACGCGCCAGATGCGGTTGAAGACGCGTTCGATCAGGTTCATCATCGCGATCGACGTGAAGATGAGCGCCACCGCGCCCACCGCCGACAGCCGCGTGGCCTGGGAGGCGAACATGGTGAGGTAATTGAGGATCGTCGTCGAGATCGACTTCGGCATCACGCTCTGGACGAAATACGCCTCCAGCGACGCGCGAAAGGTATTAAATAGCGGGAAGGTGGTGAAAATCGCCAGCGCGATGGTCAGCAGCGGCACCAGCGCGAACACGGTGGTGAAAGTGAGGCTGCCGGCCACCTGCGGCAGGCTTTCCTCGCGCAGGCGGCGGTGGGCGAACAGGACAAGGTCACGGACTTCGGGCCAGGACAGCGAGCGCATCGCTTCGATGCCGCTACGGCAGCTGCGGAATAAATACTGGAGAATCGGATGAATATATTTTGCGTACATGAGCGATAATTGGATTACAAGACTGGCAGTGTTGCCCCCAGAGAAAGCGCCCTATAATACCGCCGATGAACCAACCTAATCTGATTATTCTTGTATTGTTCTATTCCCGCCATGGCGCCACGCGCAAACTGGCGGAGTTGATCGCGCAGGGCGTCGAAAGCGTGCCCGGCTGCGATGCGCGCCTGCGCACCGTGCCCGCCGTGTCGACCGTCGCCGAGGCCACCGAGTCGGACGTGCCGGCCAACGGCGCTCCCTATGTCGAGCTGGACGACCTGCACGAGTGCGCCGGCCTGGCGGTGGGCTCGCCCACGCGCTTTGGCAACATGGCCGCGGCGATGAAGTATTTTTGGGACGGCACCGCCACCGAGTGGCTGGCCGGCACCTTGGCCGGCAAACCGGCCTGCGTGTTCACGTCGACCGGCAGCCTGCACGGCGGCCAGGAATCGACGCTGCTGTCGATGATGATCCCGCTGTTCCACCACGGATTGATGGTGCTTGGCCTGCCCTATACCAATGCCGAACTGATGACCACCTCCAGCGGCGGCACGCCGTATGGCGCCAGTCATTGGTCCGGGCTGGACGGCAAGAAGAGCATCACCGAAGATGAGAAACGCCTGGCGCTCGCGCTGGGCCGGCGCTTGGCCGAAACGGCTGTCAAACTACGCGCCACCGTTTGATTGCGCTGGAAAACCGGGGAAGCAAAATGCAAAACACGATGCACAAGTATTTTCACTGGGGCGCCATCGGCAGCCTGGGTTTGCTGATTGTCTGGTGCGTGTTGTGGGAGATGGTGCTGGCGCCGCTCAAGCCGGGCGGCTCGTGGCTGGTGCTCAAGGCCGCGCCGCTGCTGCTGCCGCTGTACGGCGTGTGGAAGCGCGACATCTACACCTTGCAGTGGACGTCGATGATGATCCTGCTGTACTTCACCGAGGGCG
>DASVTJ010000709.1:0-2069 GCA_036387635.1 Duganella sp. | reverse complement strand
CGATATGAAGGCCGCGCCGCTGCTGCGCGCGTGGCTGCACCGCCTGCGCGAGGGCGGCGTGCAGTTTCATATGCGGCACCGCTGGCTGGGCTGGCGCGACGATGCCTTGCTGCTGCAGTCGCCCGATGGCGAGGTGCTGGTTCGCGCCGACGCCGTGGTGCTGGCATTGGGCGGCGCCAGTTGGGCGAGATTGGGGTCGGACGGCGCCTGGGTGCCGTTGCTGGCAGCGCGCGGCGTCGACGTGGCGCCGCTGGTGCCGGCCAATTGCGGCTTCGATGTCGCCTGGAGCGAGCATTTCAGCAGCCGCCACGCGGGCGAGCCGCTGACCACCGTGGCAATCACGTCGACCGGCGCCGATGGCAAGGCGTTCCGCAAGCAGGGACAGTTCGTCGTCACCGCCGGCGGCGTGGAGGGCAGCTTGATTTACGCGCTATCGGCGGCGCTGCGCGATCAGATCGCGGTCGATGGCTGCGCGACGATTTACCTCGACTTGCTGCCGGACCTGTCGGCGCGGCGCGTGGCCGATGAAGTCACGCGTCCGCGAGGCGCGCGGTCGCTTGCCAGCCATTTGCAAAGCCGCCTGGGGATCAAGGGCGTGAAGGCCGGGCTGCTGCGCGAATGCCTGAGCAAGGAGGAGTATGGCGACGCGGACCATTTGGCGCGCGCGGTCAAGATGCTGCCGGTGCGGTTGCTGCGTCCGCGTCCGATCGACGAGGCGATCAGCAGCGCCGGCGGAGTGCGCTGGGACGCGTTGGAGGGCACGATGCTGAAGGCGGTGCCGGGGGTTTTCGTGGCCGGCGAGATGGTCGACTGGGAAGCGCCCACCGGCGGTTATCTGCTGACGGCCTGCCTGGCCGGGGGAGTCGCGGCGGGTCGCGACGCGCTGGCCTGGCAATCCCGCGAACAACGCAAGTCCGCAGATACAAAGGCGGATTAGCCGCACGGCATATTCCGCCATAATCCGCCATATCCGTCATAAATGCGCCGACGGAGCGTGGCGGATGACGCTACGCTAATCCGCCCTACGTCACTACGCAGCTACTCCCAGCTGACCTCGCCCGAGCCACTGCGGTTGACGTTGCGCTGATCAGGATTGCCCAGCACCCGGATGTCGCCGCTGCCGCGCAGCGTCAGGTCCGCCGATTGCTTGGCGAAGACGTGGCTGGTGCCCGAGCCCTTCAAGTTGACGGTGACCTTGTGCGCCGACAGATTGCGCGCATCCAGGTCGCCCGAGCCGGTCAGCTGCGCGTCCAGCGTCTTGCAACTGCCCGACGACTTGATCCCGCCCGAGCCGACCAGTTCCAGTTCCACGCTCTCGCCGCTGCCGGCGTTCAGATTCAAATTGCCGCTGCCATGCACGCCGGCGATCAAGGTGCGATAGCGGCCGGCGAAGTTGACATTGCCCGAGCCGTGCAAGCGCAGCTCCATCTTGTTGCCGTTAAAACCACTGACCTTGGTGTCGCCGCTGCTGCGCACCGTCAGCTCCTCGAGCATCGGCAGCACCAGCTCGACCTGCAAGCGGTGGCGCGGATTGAGTAGCATGCCCTTGGTGCCGATGTGCAGATCGCGGC
Source organism: Duganella sp. (assembly GCA_036387635.1). Taxonomy (GTDB): domain Bacteria; phylum Pseudomonadota; class Gammaproteobacteria; order Burkholderiales; family Burkholderiaceae_D; genus Rugamonas. Next base: position 498 of record DASVTJ010000709.1, on the reverse strand, counting down.
CATCCTGGATCGTCTCGATATTTTGCAGCGAGCGCTGCTCGCCGCGCACCTTCAACGACGCCACCTGGCCCTGCGTCAGCGTCAGGTCGATCGGCCCGTTCAAGTCCACGGTCACCACCATCGCATCGACCTTGCGCGTCTCGCCGCCGAGCGCGCGGCCGGCCACGCTGGTCGGGCTGGTGCTGCCGTAGGCCTTGAGCATGCTGTAGGTCACGCCGATGAGCACAAACGACAGCAGCAGCAGGCCGACGCCAATTTTCAACAATGAACGCATCCCAAGCCTCCTTAGCGTCCGCGCAGCAGCGACAGATTCATCGCCACGTAGCGTTTTAATCCGATGACGGTGTAGCGCGTGACGACGATGCCGGCCAGGCACAGGGCGATGCCGCCGAGGATCAGGCCGAAGCCGATCGCCGTCTGCGTGGTGCGGGCGCCTTTGTCGAAATCGGTGGTGATGTGGACGTCGCCGGAGGCCACCGCCTCGGCGCGGTCGATCAG